>CAZCEX010000124.1:0-9609 GCA_964497785.1 uncultured Thermoanaerobaculia bacterium
TGGTGGCATGGGTCAAGAAGCCGCCGAAAAAGGGGCCAAACGACACCCGGAAGGCGCCGCTGATTCAACGCCCTACACCCTCCTTGGACACTGCCAGTGGGGGTTCGAAATGACTGAAACGCCCATCTCAGTCCGCGGATCGGTTTCCGGTTTCGCAGTCATCGCACTGCTCGTTTCGGCCTTGGTCTGCCCCACGGCCGGCCTCGCATCACAGTACGAGCATCACCGCACCTTTGTCGCCGACGACGCCGACGAGCGCGACCACTTCGGTTTTGCGGTCGCATTCTGGAACGGCTACCTCTTCGTCGGCGCCAATTGGGAGGACGATCGCGGCCTCGACGCCGGCGCGGTCTACATCTACCGACGCGACACCTTCGGCGTCTGGTACGAGCTCCACAAGATCTACGGGTCCGACACGGACAGCGGAGACTACTTCGGTTGCTCCCTCGCCGCGGATGCCGGGCGCCTGGTCGTCGGCGCTCGGGGCAGGGACCGCGCCGGGATCGGAACCGAGAACACGGGCGCCGCCTACGTCTTCGAGGCCGATTTCGGAGGCGGCGACAACTGGGGGCAGACCGCCAAGCTCGAGGCCATAGAGGCCCAGACCGGGGACGAGTTCGGCGAGTCGGTCGACATCGACGGCGAACGCATCGTCGTCGGCGCGCCATATCACGAGGCCGACCAGTTCAACAACGACCTCAACTACGGCGCCGCCTTTCTCTTCGAACGAGACAGCCCCGACCCCTGGCTGTTCGTCACTCGCCTCATGGCCGACGACAAGCAGACGCAGGACCTGCTCGGTTTTTCGGTGGCGCTCGATGCCGACGTCGTCGCTGCCGGCGCTCACATGGAGGACGGCGGGGCAAGCGCCTCCGGTTCGGTCTACATCTTCGTCGAGAACTGGGGTGGACTCGGCGCGTGGGGTCAAAGGAGGAAGGTGCTCGCCCCCGACCCCCACACCTCCGATGCATTCGGATGGGAGGTGGGCCTGAGTGACAGCACCCTCGTCGTCGGTACGCCTTACTGGGACAACCAGGGCGCCGGACCACGATCCGGCGCGGCCTACCTCTTCGGCCGCGACGGAGACGCATGGAACTGGGATCGCACCCTGCTGCCGCCGTCACCATTGATAGGGGACCTGTACGGCTACCGGGTCGCTATCGACGGACCACGCGTCATCGTCGGCGCCTGGGGAGTCGACCCCTACGGCGCAGCGTTCGTCTATCACCGGGACTGGCCCCTGCCGGGCTCGTGGGCGCTGGTCGGCGACCTGCGGCCCGACGAGCCCGTCTCCGGTGACCTGGCTGGATTAGCCGTCGACATCTGGACCGACTGGGCGGCGGTGGGCAACGACAACCACGACGAACCAGGCCTTGTGGATGCCGGAACCACCTACCTCTACACCCACGGGATCCTCTTCTGGTCTTCCTTCGAGACCGGAGATTTCACGGGCTGGTCGAACGTGGTGCCGTAACGGTGTGAGGGCTCGGAGAATTCAACGCCAAGGCGCCAAGATAAAAAAGATTTTCGCCCCGGTACTACCCTGAGTACGGGGCGAAAATCCAACAACAATGAGCCTTCGCGCCGCCCGAAAAGCGCCGCAAATCTATAGCAAAAAAACCTTAGTTGGCCGTGAAGCTCTGCAACTCTACCGGGACAGGCTCGAAAGCCAAACACATCGTGAGGTCGTAGGCGTTGCCGGGGACTTTCCATGCGGCGCCGTCATGCTGCTGACTGTACTCGTCGTAAAGAGGAGTTGTGTCGGACTCGTTGAGCCACAAGAACCAGCAGCTATCCGCGTTGTCTTGTCGTGACAAGCCGACGTAGACCTCGGTGCCATCGGCAACGTGGGTGAGCGGAATGGTGTACTCATAAATGGGGTAGGTGCCAGCGAAAATAAAACCAGTATCGACCTGGGCCGCCGCAGAAACCTCGGTATTGACCAGGGTTCCTGGGTCGATGCCATTGAGCGTGTAGTAGGTGACGCTGAAACCCGCTCCAGCATCGGTGCAGCCTACCCAACCCGCTCCATCGAAAAAGGCCTCGATACCCCAGAATCTCATGACCTGGAAAGTGCCAGCCCCGAGCGAGGTCGGGACATTGCCGACCAAAGTTGCCTCGGCACCGATGTAGCCTGGATTGGCATCGGCTGTTACTCCGGTGCCGAAGGCCGCATCATCCATCGGCTGCTGGTAGGCATCGAAGCCGGTGCAGTCGGCCGGGACCCTGGTCTGTCCGGTTCCGCCGGTGACATCACCAGTCATGAAAGCCGGACTCTCGGCAAAACCGATGCTGCAGCACAGGCACAAAAGGGTAATCGTGGTTGCTTTTCCAAAATTCTTCATATTTCCCTCCCCATCTCGCCCCGGTAGATTTTATAAATTCCGGCGAGTTGAGACCGGGGGAGCTTAACATACTCAGCATCCGGTTGCTGCTCTCGCAAAACCGCTTAGAACTTGAGGCCCTGCCCATCTCATCGTCCGCGTCAAAAGAGTCAACCCTGATACGGCGTGCTTCGAACGGTGATACCGTTAAGTTCAAATTGTAGAGGCAGGTAACGGACACACGCGGATTTCTTTCTTCGCGGTCGAGCCTCATCGTGTACCATTTCACGGTTTGGAGACGTTCATGACACAGGTATTCAAGACACGAGTCACCGAAGCGCTCGGCATCGAGCACCCGATCATCCAGGGCGGCATGATGTGGGTTTCCCAACCGGCCCTCGTGGCAGCGGTGTCGAACGCCGGCGGCCTCGGCGTGCTCACCGCCCTGACCTTTGAGACTCCACAGGGGCTCGTTCAGGCGATCGAGCAGACCCGCACTTTGACCGACCGCCCGTTCGCAGTCAATCTGACCCTGCTGCCCACCCTGGCCCCGAAGAACTACGACGGCTTCGTCGATGTCATCATCGACCAGGGCATTCGAATCGTCGAGACTGCCGGCCGAAACCCCCAGCAATTCGTGGAACGGCTGCAGGCCCACGACATCCCGGTCATCCACAAGTGCACCTCGGTTCGCCACGCCCTCAAGGCGCAGGCGATCGGCTGCAGCTTCGTCAGTATCGACGGTTGCGAGTGCGCCGGTCACCCAGGCGAGGAGGACGTGACCTCGCTGGTACTCATTCCCCGGACCGTTGACGAGCTCGATATCCCGGTCATCGCCTCCGGCGGGTTCGCCGACGGGCGCGGGCTGGTCGCAGCGCTTGCCCTCGGCGCCGAGGCAATCAACATGGGCACCCGGTTCATGGTCACCGACGAATCTCCGGTGCACGACAACATCAAACGCTGGTTCGTCGAGCTGGGCGAGAACCAGACCATGTACGTCATGCGGTCGTTGCGCAATACCGAACGGGTCGTGCGCAACGAGCACGCCCTCAAGGTGGCGCAGATGGAGTCAGATGGCGCGGCCTTGGAAGAGCTCGCTCCTTTGCTCAGCGGCAAGAACGGTCTGCGCATGCTGAAAGAGGGCCTCACCGACGGTGGGCTGATGACCGCCGGCCAATGCGTCGGCCTCGTCAACGACGTGCCGACCGTCGCCGAACTCATCATGGACATCATGAATCAGGCCGAAGCCATCAACAGGGACCGTTTCGCCGGAATGATGGACTAAGAGCCGGTGTCACGCAGCGTATTCCGACAAATCAGGTGGCTGCCCACCGCAGTGGTGTTTTTTGAACCGCCAAGATGCGAAGAACGCAAAGATAGAATACAAATCGCTTAAATATGGACTTTGCGCCCTTTGCGTCTTTGCGTTTCAAATGCCCTATTTGGCCTTCTGATCGGAATCACGATCAACCTGACTCACCGGGACTGCATTCTTCACTTCGTTTTGTCGTCCTACACGGGCCCTGAGGTGCTCAGAACGACGAACCAGGCTCCTCCAGGAAAGCGATTTCCTCGGGGGTGGATTCCCGCCCGAGAATCTTGTTTCGGTGCGGAAAACGGCCGAAGCGCCCGACGATGTCGCGGTGGCGGATGGCAAAATCGACATACCCCCCAAAAAGGGCCCGATGCTCCGAGGGTGCCTCATCTGCGAGGGTGCGAAAGAGCTCAACCGAGCGCTCCTGATCTTCGATGTCTTCAGAGTGCTCCATCGGGAGGTAGAAAAAAACTCTCTGAATATGCCGCAATTCGCGATCGACTCCGACGCCGAGACCCGATTTGCACCATTGCCGAGCTTTGGCATCGTAGTCGAATGACTCAGAGGCGCCCCGAAGGATGTTGCGCGTGAACTGGTCGGTGAGCAGAATGAGCGCCAGCAATCCGTGCGACTCATCGGCCCAGTGGTCCAGCTCCCCACTCCCCGCAACTTCGACGATGGCGCCGAATCGACTTCGAATGATCTCGTCGGTCGCCTCGCTCTTTGCCCACCAGAGAGCAGATTGCGCCTTTGCCACCGCGGCATCGTCCTCTTCGTCACCGAACCAGAAACCAATAATAGACTCGGGCGTTTCCTGAAGCTCATTCATCTTCTTGACCTCTCCAAATATCGGCCGTCCGCGATGCGTACTATGCATCAATCTCAGAGATTGCAGGCTATTGGCCAACCTTATTCCATGAGAAAACCTGACCCCCGGGGCCAATATCCTGCAAGCTCTGAGTCAGCCATACCTCTGGGCAACGATGTAGGGCTTCTGATCGCCTGTGGTGACACATCCCGGGAGGCGCAAGCCGCGACGCGGCAATTGTGGATTATTGGAAGAAAGCGCTGCTATTTAGTCAAAAAATCGCAGACGAGAGGAATGATTGTCTCGCCGGCATCCTCGAGAACGTAGTGACCGGCTTCGGCAAAGGTGTGGATCGAAGCCTCGGGCCAGATTCGTTCGAACTCGGTCAGAAAATGGTGGTCGAATACGAAGTCCTTCATGCCCCAGCACATCATGATCGGGCGATCGGAGAACGCGTCGAGCCCCCGGGCCGTTTCGGTCACGATCTCGTAGCCGGGATCGCTTGGCTTGAGCGGAATGTCCTGCACGAATCTTGCCGTGGCGATCCGATTGGCCCACGAGTCGTACGGCGCGCAGTAGGCTTCTCGGATCTCCCGAGGCATGGCACGCGCTGTGACCGCAGCCCGCGTTGCCCCGCGCGCAAAGGCATTGAACCCCTGGACCAGAAAGACCCCGATCGGTGTGTCGCGGACCAGGCGGAGCTGCCAAGGGACCCTTTTCCCACTGGGAAGGTGGAAGGCTGCGGTGTTGAGTACAACAAGTCGGCGAATACGCTCGGGATGCTGCACCGCCCACCCCAGACCGATCAGACCACCCCAGTCGTGCACCACCAGATCGACCTGGTCAAGCGCCAAATGATCAAGAAGCACGCCCAGATCTTCGATCCTCCGTTCAAGGCGATAGGGGTAACGCACCCCGTCCGGCTTGTCGGATAGACCGCATCCGATATGATCCGGCACCACACAACGCCTCTGCTCGCGTAACGCCATGACGAGATTTCGGTAGTAGAAGGACCACGTTGGGTTCCCGTGGACCATAACGACCGCCCCACCCTGCCCTTCATCGAGGTAGTGCATCCGGATTCCATTGCGATCCAGGTATTGACCCTCGAAGGGGTAGAGATGCCGAGGAATCGGTCGCACCGGTTTTCTACCAGCGCAACTCGGCCATCGTACAGTTCAGGCCGGAACCGATGCCCATCAACGCCACTCGATGACCTTTCTCGAGCTTGCCCTCCTGCTCGAGCTTGGACACGACGATTGGAACCCCTGCCGGTCCGATATTGCCGAAGCCCGGGTAAAGCCTGTAGACCTTGTCGAGATCGATCCCGAGCACACCACAGATCTTCTCGGTATGAGCACGACTCACCTGGTGGAGTACAAACCAGTCGAAAACGTCCGTGGTCCAGCCGAACTGGGCGGCCGCCTCGGCCCAGGTCCCGACGGCAAGCTCCATGCCGCCGATCATGAGCCCTTTGGTATCCGTCTCCATGTGGTCGATGTTGCCGCGGCACAACCGGCTATGTTGCGTGGCCGATCGATTGACTCCACCCAGGAAAGGGTGGCCGTCCGGGGCCAGGTCGGACCGCCCGAGAACCATGGCCGCCGCACCGGACCCGAGCGTCAGGCTGGCAAAGTTCGCCCGGAAGGTGGCCTCATCGACCGCAGGCTCGAGCAGCCGTTCGATGGTCTTCTCGGTGATAATCTCGCTCGTCTCAGCGTTGACGACGATGCCGTAATCGATCTGACCCCGCTCGATCATATTGGCTACGGTATCCATTCCGTTGATGAAACCCAGACACGCGTTGCCGATATCGAAGTTCATGCATGTCGACGGCAGACCGAGGTCGCCGTGCACGATACAGGCGGTGGACGGCTCGAGGAAGTCCCTGCAAACGGATGTATTGACGAGGATCCCCAGTTGGTCCTTGCTGATACCGGCTTTCTCGATCGCGAGCTCGCCCGCACGGGTCGCGGGCTGACTCGGCACCGTGCCGGGATCCCAGGCCCGCCGCTCGACAATGCCCGAAAGCATTTGCAGGAGATTCGGCTGAAGGGAGAGCCTCTGCATTGTCGGCGCCAGGCGCTCTTCAATGCTTTCAGACAAGACGATATGCGGAGCATCGACGTGGCTCACGCTGAGAATGGACACATTCTTGAACTGCACTCCGGACCTCGAATCCGGGAGGATTGACGCCTCCCGCGTTTCTCCGTTCCCTCGGCGAGGGAATCATGGGCGGCGAGACTATCATTCCACCGGTGCAGATCAAAGATGAACCGCTGCGCCCTGGCAAGCCTGAGACCTGGCGCGGGTGGTGGAACAACGATCACATTGTGCACGCAAAGTCATGTTACGATGAGGTATCCCGTCCACGCGGGAAGGAGACAGCATGGGAATCAACAAGGTCATACTGGTCGGGAACGTTGGTCGCGACGCGGAGCTTCGCTCACTGCAGAGCGGTACCCACATCGCCACATTCTCGTTCGCTACAACTGATTTCCGATTCAAAGATGAGCAGGGCAACCCTCGTACGGAATGGCACAACATCGTCGCCTGGGGCAAGCTCGCCGAGTTCTGCGAGCGGTTCGCCAAAAAGGGCAGAAACCTCTACATCGAGGGCAGCATCCGGACACGGAATTATGAGCAAGACGGTCAGAAAAAGTACTTCACGGAGATTCATGCGCGAGAGGTCGAATTCGTGGGACCAAAACCCAGTGAATCGGGCGGGGACTACCCACCTCCTCCTGAGCCCGAAATGGCGCCCGACGGCGGCTTCAGCGACGACGCCAACGAGCCTCCGTTTTGAGGTTTGTGAAAATGCGCCTTGACAGTAGCCAACAAAACCGGATATGTTCCCCGTTCTGATGATGATACGAAGGAGGAGGGGATGATCAAAACGGATCTAGTCGATAGGGTGATGGCCTCCAGCGACCTAAAAAAACCCGAAGCAACGGAAGCCGTCAACGCCCTCTTCGAAGGTATCAAGAAGGCGCTCCTGCGCGGAGACCGAATCGAGCTTCGCGGCTTCGGCGTATTTCAGGTCAAGAACCGGAAACGCGGGATCGGTCGCAACCCCAAGACGGGCCGTGAGGTCGAGATTCCTCCGGGGAAGACCATTCGTTTCAAGCCTGGCAAAGGACTGCGCGATATCGGTTGAGTTCGCCGCAGGCAGACGAAGTCCCTAACAACGTTTTTCCCGGCCCCGACGGTCATCCGTCGGGGCTTTGTTCGTCCGGCAGACAAAGGTAGTGCTATCGTTTCGCGGATGTGTAAGGTAACCCGGGTTCTCGGGACAACCAACGAGGTCAGCCTCAAGGGCGGAAACCGTAAATGGTTCGAGCGCAAGGTCACCGAAAACGTGCGCCGCGCCCTCGCCGACCTGCCGGTTGAAAGTGTCCGCCGTCCGGCCTGGCGCGTGCTCATCACCTTCTCCGAGCCTGTCTCGTTCGCCCTGATTGCCCAACGACTCGCAACCGTTTTCGGTTTGTCGTCGTTCATGCCGGTGCACCACATCGGCCACTCGCTCGAGGATGCGTTCGCGGCACTGCCTGAGCACCTCTTGGGTCTGAGCCCGGCATCCTTTGCCGTCCGTTGTAAGCGTTCCGACAAGATGTTCCCCATGACCTCGATCGAGTTTGAGCGTGCGGTAGGCACCGAGATTCAGGATCTCACCGGATGGCCAGTGGATCTGTGCGACCCGGACCTTACCGTTCGCTTGCTGATCGACGAGGAAGGTATTCAACTGTGGCTGAGGCGTGTCGCTGGACCCGGCGGACTCCCCTCCAGCTCAGGTGGACGAGCCGCATGTTTGCTTTCGGGCGGCATCGACTCGCCTGTCGCCGCCTACATGGCGATGAAGCGGGGACTTGTCCTCGATTTCATCCACTTCCACTCGGTGCCCCGGACCGATCCGGCGAGCCTGGAGAAAACCCAAGACCTGGTTCGTATACTGGCCCGATACCAGGGCCGTGCCCGGCTGGCCATGGTCCCATTGTTGCCGATACAGGAAAAGATCGTCTCGGCCTGCCCCGCACGGTTCAGGGTCCTCCTGTACCGCAGGTTCATGGTCCGGATCTCCGAACGACTGGCGGGACGATTCAAGTCGCGTGCCCTTGTTACCGGCGAGAGCCTCGGGCAGGTCGCTTCACAGACGATCGAGAACCTGGCCGCCGTCGAATCGGTGTCGAATCGTCCTATCCTCCGACCGTTGATCAGTTTCGACAAGCAGGAGATCATCAACATCGGCCGAGTGACCGGGACATTTGAAATTTCGATCCGACCTCATTTTGACTGCTGCTCATTCCTTCTGCCCGAACATCCAGCGACACGATCAACCGCCCAGGAGCTCGAGGAAGCGGAATCGGCGCTGGACATTGATGATCTTGTCCGAGAAGCACTTCGCGGCACCGAGATCCTCGTCATCAATACGCCGGCGCCATGGGAAGAGACCCCTGCCGCCACGGAAGGCGCCCTGTGAGTCGCTCACGGCGCGAGCTGTTCACCTCCTGGTTCGGAACCGTCAAACAGGCCGCTACGGCAGCCCGCCCCGACTCGGCTCGCAGCCCGGAGTCACTTCTCCGGCCGCCCGGCGCCCTCCTCCCAGACTCCGCCTTTCTCGAACACTGCAATGGATGTGGCGACTGCATCGCAGCGTGTCCACCGCAGGCCATCTTTTCAGTTGACGGCGACGGCGGAGTCACCCTCCCCGCGATCGACCCCGGCAAGCAGCCCTGTCTCTTGTGCGAAGAGGTCCCATGCGTTCCGGCATGTCCTGAGGGCGCTCTCATCAAGCCGGAATCGGCCGATAAGATCCGAATCGGGATAGCGCGGGTCAACCCGCTCACATGCCGAACCTTCAAGGGCGAACTCTGCGATCTCTGTTTTCAGGCATGTCCCTATCCGCAGGCGGCCATCATGATGATCGGTGGCCGGCCACTGGTCGGCAGTGGCTCCTGCACCGGCTGCGGCCTGTGCGAGAAGATCTGCCCGGAACGCCCTCGAGCGATCACCGTCATCCCGGAACGGCACCTCATCCCCGGTCTTCGCGTCCCGAAAGGGGAAGCGCTGGGGGGTTAGCCCGCACCGACGGTATCCCCACAAATCAGGACGACACCAACCGCAGCGGCATGTTGTTGAACCGCGAAGACGCGAAGCACGCGAAG
>CAZCEX010000125.1:0-9589 GCA_964497785.1 uncultured Thermoanaerobaculia bacterium
ACACTGTCGCCAATTCCGCTGGTGGGCCCGGCCCCTGGCTGGGTTCTGACTGCGGCGCCCAGTACGGCACCGTCTCGGCGGCGTCTGTGCGCGCGATGGTCGATACGAACGTGCCTGTCGAGCTGATGCGTTTCGAGATCGAGTAAAGTTCTTGAATCCCTGGCCGCATCGGTTCTGAACCAGGGCCGATGCCCAGAACGGCTACAATACAGCTCGGGTCCGTCAGGACCCGAGCTGTTTTTTCGACAACACCGCAGGCCCCTTCTGTCGTTGCCGACTGACTTGCGCTGGCGGTCGGCGGCGCTTACCATTCCCCTCATTGGAGGAGGAACGTGATCTACCCCTCATCTCGTACTCATCTGGCGTTGTTCATTTGTTTCGCTGTAATAACCATAGGAGGGTGCGCACCGAGCGTTCCCGAGGACGCGGTGGCCGTTTATGACGGCGGCTATGTGACCGCAGCCGAAGCGCAGCGATACATGGCCTGGGTCGATACCAGCCGTCTGCGGACCGACGCCGCAGTCGACAGCGACGAGGGTGTTTCGGAGCTCATGGCTGAGCTTGCCTTTTTGAAGATTCTTGCTGACGAGGCTGGTGACGAGCCGTCGGCACAGTCCCCCCTCTATGTCGACAAGCGTGGGAGTATGCTGGTCCAGTACTACATCGAACGCATGGGCAAGCGCAGCCACGAGGTCACCGACGAAGAAGCGTTCGCCTTTTACGAGGAGCACCTCGAGGATCGCTTCTCGGTCCCCGAGCGCATCAAGTTCCAGCACATCTTCTTGCGCGCCGACCTCCATTCAGCCGATGAACTGATTGTTCTCGAACGGCAGATGCTCGACCAGATTGCCGCCAGCGCCTCTTTTGCAGACCTTGCGGCCACTCACTCCGAGTCGGGAAGCGCTACGCGCGAAGGCGTGGTCGGGCCGGTCCTGCGCGGGCACATGGAGCCGGTGTTCGAGGATCAGGTGTATTCGCTCGACGTGGGTCGTCCGGGTGTGATCCGGACCCAGCAGGGCACGCATGTGGTGAATGTGCTCGAAAAGCGAGCGGCCGAGGTGCTGTCCTTCGAGGCCGTCAAGCGGCAGATCGCGAGTGCGATCATGGACCGTCGCAACGAGGGGGAGCGGGAACAGCTGATGACGACGCTGCGCGCTCGCTACGGGGTCGAGGACCGGAGCGCCGAGGACGGCCTCGGGCCCGAGGACGTCGTCGTGCGAATCAAGGACCGATCGATGACCCTGCAGCAGCTGGATGCCAATCTTCCTTTCTGGCTCTCGGACCCCATGATGGTCGCTGGTGGCAACGTCGATCGCCGCCAAAGTGCGGCGGACCAGCTAATCACCGCAAACCTGCTTTATCTCGACGCCGTCGACAGCGGACTCGATCAGGAGAGAGAGTTCCTTGATCGGTGGGCGATGATTGAGCTGCGACGGCGTTCCAACCTGGGCCTGAAACGTCGGTTGGAAAACCGTGCACAAGAGTTTCCAGAGGAGGAAGTTCTTCAGTACTACCGGGCGAACGAGGGTCGATTCGCGGTGCCGCAGCGCTTTCAGGGGAGCTTTCTTTACAAGCCCTTTGGGGGAACGCCCCCTTTCGAGCTGCAGCAGGAAATCGAACGGGTGGCGGAGTTGGCGGCGTCACCGGATGTCGACCCCGAAGAGTTCGGGCGCGCCTGCGCAGCGGCCGGCGTCATCGTGAACGATATGGGGTGGATGACGCCCCTCGAGGCCGCGCGAGTCGATCCCGAGTTCCAACGCCGATTGCTCGCAATGTCCGGCCCAGGGAGCACAGGAGCTTTTAAGGGCGGGGGAGGGTTGTACGTCATCCTGGTCCAAGCTGTTGAAAACCGCCGACCGATGACACTACCGGAAGACATCGGACTCGTCCGGGCCCGCTGCGTTGAGCTTCAAAGCGCAGAAATCCAGTTGGGGCTACGGCAGGAGCTTCTCGAAGAACGTCACTTCGAGGTTCTGTCTACTGCCCTGTTCGCGAACACAGATGAGACGCGCTAGCGCCCTCGCGGCAGTTGCGGTCGTGGTTTTCGTGGGGGCGGCCTGCAGCCCCCGGGACAATGACAGTCGCAATCTGGTGCTGATCACCCTCGATACCACCCGCGCCGACCGGCTCGGTTGTTATGGCTCGTCGTCGGTCCAGACGCCCAACATCGATCGCATCGCCGGCGCTGGTACGGTCTTCGACCACGCTTTTGCGGTAACGCCGATCACCGCGCCGTCGCACGCCTCGATTCTGTCCGGCACCTTCCCCCCATTCCACCAGGTCCGGGACAACGACATCGCTGCGGTTCCCGATGCCTTGCCGTGGCTGCCGGAGATCCTCCAGAAGCGGGGATATCGGACCGGGGCGATGGTCGCGGCCTTCCCCCTTCGGGCCGCCATGGGTTTTTCCCGTGGATTCGACTACTTCGGGGACCAACTGGAGGCGCCTCCCGGGGGGTTCGTGATCACCAATCTGCACACGGTCGGCGTTGCGAGTCGGCCCGGCGAAAGGATCGCCGAAGAATTCGGTCTGTGGCTCGCAGCGAACCGGGGTCCGGACCCATTCTTCGCCTGGCTGCACTTTTATGACCCACACTGGCCCTGGCAAGCGGGCGCCGGATACGCCGAGCTCTACGCCGATGAACCCTACAACGGCGAGGTCGCTTACATGGACGACTGTATCGGCAGGGGGTTGAAGACCCTGGACGAAGCGGGCCTTTCGCGGACCACGGGTCTGGTTGTTGTGGCCGACCACGGCGAAGGCCTGGAGGACCACGGGGAGCTGACGCATGGTCTTCTTCTTTACAACCCCACCATTCGGGTCCCGCTCATCGTTTCTTTGCCCTGGCTCGAGAATCAGCAGCAACGGGTCGAGACCTTCGTCTCCAATGCTGATGTCATGCCTACGGTGCTCGAAGCTCTGGGCATCGAGCCCGAAGATCTTGAGCAGCCGGTTCAGGCCCGCTCACTGATGCCTCTCGTGACCCCTTCCGCTGACACCGCCTCTTCGGCCGACCCGTCCTGGGACCGTTCCCTTTACTTCGAGACCTTCTACCCGTACCTCCACTACCGGTGGAGCCCGCTTTCGGGCTTCGTGAACGCAGGCCGCAAGTACATTCATGGCCCCCAAGATGAGCTGTATGACCTGTTGACCGATCTCGGCGAGGAACGACCGCTCGGTGGGCTGGAGGAGTTTGTTGACCTCGAAGAACGGCTCGCTCGGCTCGAAGCCGATTTGCGGCGCGGTCGTCCGGAGACCCGCCGCCACCTGCAAAGTCGAGAAGAGCTGGCGCGCCTGCAGGCGCTTGGATACGTCGGCAGTACGCCCGTCGACGACCCCGAAGATATTCACGAACTTTCGTTGTATCCGCATCCCAAAGACGCCATGCCGACATTCTTCAAGTACAACGATATCCTCGCGTACATCCAGGAGAAGCGACTGGCTGAGGCAGTTGACCTCGCCCAGTCCATCGCCGAGGAGGACCCGAATCAGAAGGACGCGCGACTGACGGTGGCCACCCTCAGCGTTGCGCTCGGGCGGTATCAGGCTGCCGAGAAGGCTTTCACCGAGCTGGTCGAGGACTTCACCGACAAGGACGTGGTCTACAAGGCCGGCTTGTACTTTCAGAGCAGGGATGACAATGAAAGGGCACGGCAGTGTTTCGAACAGCTGGTCAAAGACGACCCCAGCGATACGGAGGTTCTGACCCGACTCGCCGAGATGGCCATTTCGGAAGAGAAGCTCGATGAGGCGCGCCGTCTGCTCGAGGCCACCCTCGACATCGACCCCTTCTACCGGGAGGCGATGCTCGGTCTCGCCGTGCTGCTCGATCGCCAGTCAATTGACGAGGCCGAAGAGAAATTTGCTGCCGTTGCAACTCGGTACCCTTTCGACCCGAGGGTCAACTTCGACTACGGTGTGTACTTGCTGCGGCACGGCCGTGACGTCGAGGCGGTCGAGCGACTCAGGCTGGCGACGACCTTCTCCAGCGGTCCGCTCTTCGCCGCCTCGCAATTTGCGCTTGCCGCGTTTTACGAGCGGCAGGGCGAGCTCGACCAGGCTCGCGCCTGTCTGCGTAAGGTCGTGGTTCAGACCGACAACCCGATCGCGCTGCGCCGAGCCCAGGCAAAGCTCGCAGCCCTGGGCGACAGGTGACAATCAGGTTGCCTGCCGGCCTATCCTCGAGGCGATTGGCTGCGTACGAAATGGGTGCGCTGGCGCCTTTCCTCCTGGTGTTGACCCTGCTCTGTGGTGGTTGCACTCCGGGGGACAGCGGCCGGGCTCCGGGCGTGGTCCTGATCTCCATCGACACCCTCCGGGCCGACGCCCTCGGCTGCTACGGTGGGTCGCCGTCGCCTTCGCCCAACCTTGATCAGCTTGCCTCGGAGGGAGTGCTGTTCAACAATGCCGTGTCTCCGGTGCCGATTACCCTGCCGGCGCACGGATCAATGATGACCGGTCTCACCCCGGCCCGCCACGGTATCCACTACAACCTCGGCCACATCCTCCGTCCAGAGTTCTCTACGCTTGCAGAAGCTTTTGCGCGGCAGGGCTTCGCCACTGCGGGCTTCGTTAGCTCGCTGGTCCTCGACCGCCGCTTCGGCCTCGACCAAGGATTTTCGGCGTACGAGGACGATTTTTCGGGCCAGACCCATGGGGTTTTCGGCGCCGAACGGCCGGGTCATCAGACGGTCGAGCTGGCCATGCACTGGCTCCGCATCCATCAATACGAGCCTTTCTTTTTATTCGTACACCTCTACGAGCCGCACGAGCCGTACGAGCCGCCGCCAGAGTTTGCGAGGCGTTTCCCGGACTCGCCGTACCTCGGCGAGGTGGCGACCGCCGACGCCTACGTGGGGCAACTCCTGGATGGGTTGCGGGAGCTTGGCCTCGCCGACTCGACCCTGGTGGCGGTCGTCGGAGACCACGGTGAAATGCTCGGCGAGCACGGCGAAGATGCCCACACCTACTTCATCTACCAGGCCGCCCTCCGGGTGCCGTTCATCCTCCGAATGCCGCAGCAATTACCGGCAGCCCGGATCGATCGCCTCGTCGGCCTGGTCGACGTGGCCCCGACCCTGTGTGGTCTGCTCGACGTGACGCCACCACCCGGCATTGACGGCGTCGATCTCAGCCCGCTGGTGCTCGGCCGGGGTGAGGCGCCACTGCCGCGTCCCGTCGTCTGTGAAAGCCTGACCCCGACCCGCTACGATGCGAACCCGCTGCTCGGACTCGTGGGCGAGCGCTGGAAGCTCATTCACACCACCCGCGACGAGCTGTACGACCTCATTCAGGACCCGGGTGAGACCAGTGACCTTGCCCTTCTCCATCCCGAGATCGTGGACGAGCAGCAACGTGTGCTGGCGTCGTTGTTGGTGGGGCAGACCGCAAGTTCTGAAACCGAAACGGCGCAGGTGGTCGATGCGGATACCGCGCGCCGGCTGGCGGCCCTTGGTTATGCCCCGAGCCCCCTCGACTCCGACTTCGAGTTCGACCCGTCCCGCCCGGACCCCAAGGACCTGATCGCGGTTCATGTCGCCCACACCAGGGCCCTTCAGTTCATAGCCAACGGCGAGTACGAGGCCGCTGAACCGCTGTCGAGCCGGGTCATTGCGGCGCTTCCCGACTCGTGGGAGGCGCACCTGACCCTGGCCAAGGTAGAGGCCGGCATAGGCCACTGGACCGAAGCGATTCCCCTCTTCGAGCGCAGCTTGGAGCTCAAGCCGGCGCAGTACGAGGCACTGCGCGGCCTCGGTCAGGCCTTCTCTGGCCTCGGCCAGTACTCGCGCGCCGTGGAGATCTTCCGGCGGGCATTGCCACTCGACCCTGAGCCGCCCGCGGCAGCTGTCCATCTTGCGCGCGCCCTTTTTGCAAGTGGCAGGCCCGATGAGGGTGAGTTTTTCCTCGCCCGAGCGGCACAGGCAGCGAGCGAGCGCCCCGACGTCTTGCGCCGTCTGGCGCAGGTCCTCGACGAGTTGGGCCGTCCGGAACAGGCGACCGCAATTCGTGAACGGGCGCTCGCACTTGCGGGAAGGCAGGGCCGTCTGGACCTCAAGAGGGTCCTTGAAAAGGAGCTCGGCCGTGGAGGGAACACTCGGGATACGGACCAGATTTCAACGCCTGAATCCGGTTGATTTTCCCTGACCCCCGGAGGGTTCCACGGCGAGGTTCGAGCTCTCCCGTGATATCGTGTGCGGGCTCGAGGATTGCCGACAATTGACCTCGATCAGGAGCTGGTGGACGCCATGACGACTGAAAAAGACGGTCTCTCCCGGCCGCTGAGCCACACAACGACCAACCGCCCGAGCCGGCCCATCGTGTGGAGCAACGTGCTCTTCCTCACCCTGACCCCTCTCGCCGCCGCAATCGCTGTCCCGTGGTACGTCGTGACCCGTGGAGTGACTTGGGTCGAGATCGTCGCATGCATCGTGATGTGGCTCGCGACCGGGCTCAGCATTACGGCCGGCTACCACCGCCTCTTTGCGCACCGCGCCTTCTCGGCCCCGGCGCCGGTGAGGGCCCTGTTCGCGATCATTGGCGCGGCCGCTTTTGAGAACAGCGTCATCTCCTGGGCGGCGGCGCACCGCTTCCACCATCGATTCGTCGATAGCGACAACGATCCCTATAACCCCCAGGAGGGCTTTTTCTACTCGCATATGGGCTGGATCATGGTCGAAGGCGCCAAGCACGACGACACCTCGAATGTGCCGGATCTGTGGAAGGATCCGATCCTGCGTTGGCAGCACCGATATGCCATAGCCATCGGCGCCGTGGTCAACCTTGCGGCGACCATTGCGATCGGCCTGCTCACCGGCCACATGCTTGGGGCCTTTGTCTTCGCGCTGTTACTGAGACTGGTCTTGACCCACCACTTCACCTTCCTCATCAACTCGGCAGCCCACATGTGGGGCGCCCAGCCATACTCCACCGCCCATTCCGCGCGCGACAACTGGCTGCTTTCTTTGTTCTCCTTCGGCGAGGGCTACCACAACTACCACCACACCTTTCAGGCCGACTACCGCAATGGGCCCCGCCTTTACAACTGGGATCCGAGCAAGTGGCTGATCTGGTTGATGGCACGGTTGGGTTTGGTCAAGAATCTCCGGCGAAGCCCGCTCGACGTGACTCTCGGTCGTCTCTTCGAGCACGCGCGTCAGACTTTGGAGACGCGTTTGGCAGCGGTTGGTGAGGCTGTTGGCGACTGGAACGAGTCGACGCGGGTCCGTACGGCTGCTGCGCGGGAGGCGGTTCGAGAGCTGATCGCGACCAGCCCACGGGAGGTGCTCAGGGAGCACCTCCTGGCTGCGGAAAGGCGTTGCGAAGAAGCCCTGGGAGAGCTCAAGGCCGCTCGCGGCAATCTTCAGGCGAGGATCTCCGACGGCGCCGGTGTGTTGGCCAGGGGCGAGGTGCGCCGCCGACTTCGGCAGGCGAGCCGTTCGGCGCGGCAGGCGCTGGACACATGGCAGATTCTCGGCAGGGCCTACCTCGATGCGGCGAGTGGAGAGCCCGGCACATTTCCGGCGAGGGTATGATGCCATGCTGAGACAAACCATCGGACTCCCCCTGGTGACTGCTGCCTCTTTCTTGATCGGGCGGTGCAAGGATCTCCCAGAGTAGGGGTGGAATGGAGTCGAAGCCGCGACCGTTGAGTCAGCTCCCGCTCGATCCGGATGCGCGGGCCGAATACCTGCGGGGTGTGTTGTCGACTGCGGTTCGGCGCAGCTGTCCCGCCTGGCTCGAGAGCCAGATCGAGGACCTTGTGCACGGCTGTGTCATCAAGGTCATGGCAATTCTGGAAAAAAATGAGGGAAAAGGAGACCTCTCGTCGTCTTATATGTGGAGGGTGGCGTACAGCGCGGTCATCGATGAGATCCGACGCCGACGCCGCCTGAGGGAGGTTCCGATCGAGACTCACGAGGGTGTGTTTGAATTCCAGTCCGCTGTTCCAGGCCCGGAGCAAGAGACGATCTCCAGCGGAGTGGCAAAAGGCATCCGCACTTGCCTCGCCGCCCTGCCGCAGGCGCGCAGGACGGCGGTGACGCTGCATCTTCTCGGCCACAGCGTTCCGGAGATAGCCCGTCTCCTCGACTGGAAGGCCAAGCGGGCAGACAACCTCGTCTACCGCGGCATCGACGACCTTCGGCGGTGTTTGCGTGCCAAGGGGGTGACGCCGTGAACCAGACGGTAAGCGAACTCGAACGCCTGCGACGGGCCTTTGTCCACTGTCCGGATGCCGGTTCCGCGCACGATTTGCCGAAAGCGGAGCGGATCTGGGACGCTGTGCAGGGAAAGGTCGGGCCAGAGGAGATCGCGGCGCTGGCGGACATGACCCTCACCCAACCAGAGATCGCCCGGGAGTGGCGTCTGGCGAGAGAGCTGAGCCAAGCTCGATCCGGGCCGCGAGTGGTTTCAATCTGGCGCAGGCGCATGGCGCCCGTTCTGGCGGCCGCCGCGGTCTTCGTCATGGCCCTCGTTCCTCTCCTCTGGCATCAGGTCACCAACCACGACCCGGTCTATCGCGGTGTTGATGTCCGCGAGCTTCGAAGTGAGCTCTCCGAAGGCGGGGGTCTGTCGCGTGACGATTGTATTCTCCGTTGGACGGACTTGGGCGACGATGCCGTCTACTCAGTCACGGTGATGACAGCCGATCTCGAAGCCTTGGTGCAGGCCGAGGGTCTGAAACGGCCGGAGGTTCGGGTCCCCGCACAAGCGCTGGCGGCGATCGGCGAGGGTGATCGTATCTTGTGGCGGGTCGAGGCAGTGTCACCGGACGGGCGAACGCTGTCGAGCAAGACCTTCGTGCAGAGCGTGCAATAACTCTCGATGCCCTCCCAGGTTGATGGTACAGTTTTAGATGGAGTTTTTTCACTTCGGAGGAAGGTGGGTTATGCGCTATCGAATCTGGATTGCCGTTGTCGGCCTGCTGTGCCTGATTGGCTGTGGGGGACAACCCCAACAGGCCACCGAAGAAGTTGAACCGGTCGTCAAGGTGGGGTGGCAGGCAGTGATGCCTGATGCCATGACCGATGCTCAGAAGACACAGCATGAGCACGGCCTCACCGCAACGAGTGCGTTCGCGGCGGAAATGATGGGCGAGCTGATGGCCGCGATGGATGCCGGGGGGCCGGCAGAGGGGATCACTGTCTGTGGTTCGAAGGCGCCCGCAATCGCCGCTCAGGTATCGCGGGTTTACGGCATCGAGATCGGTCGTACGTCTCACAAGCTCAGGAACCCGGACAATCGGGCGCCTGAGTGGGCGGCCGCTTTGGTCGACGAGCTCGCCGATTCTCCAACCTACCTCGAAGGTCCCGATGGCGAGCTCGGTTTGCTGCTTCCGATCAGACTCAAGGCAGAGTGCCAGATGTGCCACGGGCCGCGGGATCAAATCGACGAAGCTGTCCTGGAGACGATCGCCGAGAACTATCCCGAGGACAAGGCCGTCGACTTTGCTGAAGGTGATCTGCGCGGCTGGTTCTGGATTGAAGTTCCGGCTTCGCGGGAAGCTGTTGGGCTTTAGCTGACAGCTCAGCCTCCTGCAAAAAGGGCGCGAGATCGCGGGCGGGGACGCCCGCGCTACGTGCGCCCACGA
>CAZCEX010000126.1:0-9514 GCA_964497785.1 uncultured Thermoanaerobaculia bacterium
GGAGAAGTTGGCGTGGATGTACAACGAGATCGTCAAGGGGCAGCTGCTCGTTCTGCAGCTCGGGCGCATGAAAGAAGCGGGGACTCTGCAATTCGAGGCGGTTTCGGTCGCCAAGAGGAACAATGTCTGGGTGGCGCGCGAGTGCGCGCGACTGGCTCGCGAGATCCACGGCGCCAACGGCATCGTCAACGAGTACCCGATCATGCGCCACATGATGAACATCGAGTCGGTCAGCACCTACGAGGGCACCCACGATGTGCACACGCTGGTCATCGGGGGCTATCTGACCGGCATGTTGGCCTTCGAGCCTCCCGCGGAATAGCTGGCACCAAGCCTATGCATCTGAGTCAGGTTGATCGTGATTGGCGATCAAGAGGCCATATAGGGCATTTGAAACGCTAAGACGCGAAGGACGCGAAGATAAGGTAAAAAAGACCTCTTTGCGTCTTTGCGGTTCATTGTTCTTGTCTCTGGCCTCAACCTTAATCGATGGCCAGGCTCCACGCCGAGGTGCCCCCCTCCTCGAAGCCGTCGATGAAGATGGCGTCGAGCGAAGAACAGTCCTCCGCCACGTAGGTCAGGATCAGACTCCAGGAATTCAGGGTGCCGGTGTCGATGCCGGCGTCGTCGATGACCTCGAGACCCCAGCCCCCGGCTGCATTGAGCCCATCAAGAACGCTCAGGGGCTGTTCGGGTTGGAATGACCCGGTAAAGGGTGCGGTTCCGTCGGCTATCGGGGTCGTCGCCTCGTCGTCAAAGACCGTGTCGGCGAAGTTCTCACCGGTGCTGCCGTTGTCCGAGGTCAGCTCGACGCGTGTGCCGTTCGGTCCGATGAGGGTGATGTCGAGGTCGCCGTCATAGGTGTGGGTGATGTTGATCATGACGTCGACGTCGATCACCGGGCGGTCGTCGACAACCGGGATCGTCGAGGTGACTCCCGTTGGGGTGTCGTCCGGAATGGCCACTGGCGTGTCGGTGGACGCGAAATCGACCAGATCTGACATGCTGGTGGCGAACTGGTAGTAGAGGCCGGCGTTGTCGTCCATTGCCGTGTTGGAGTGGATGTCTGCGCTTTCGACGAAAAGCGAGTAGGGCGTGCACTCGCTGAGGCCTTCCAGCTCGATGCTGTGTTCCGTGACCATTGCATCGTCGTACGCGAAGAATGCTGCTGGCGGCGTTGCCGAGTCATAGGTAACACGGCTGTCCGCTGGCTCGGTGGTCGCCCATTCGACGATCGCGCCGCGACCGGTGACGTCGTTGATTGTGACCCCGGAAATGGCCGGCCCGTCACAATCGGCCGCTGCGGTGTCGATGTTGGCGACGCCGTATCCGCCTTGACCGTCGTTGGCATCCAAATACTCGGCAGAGATGGTGTCGCCCGTCGCGAGGCTGAGCATGCCGTCACCGTGCACAGAGCCCGCCCCGGTCGTGGGATACAGGCCAGCAAAGACACCGGAATTCGCGGGGTCCTCGATGAGCGACACAGTTTCCCGAGTGGTCTCGGTATCGCTCCAGACCTCGACGTCGAGCGCGCCGTCACCGAGCAGGTCGACGTCCTGAACGACGATCTCCATCGTTGCGGTGCAACCGTAGGTTCCCCTGTCGAGGGCGATCCATCCCTGCGATGAGGGGCAGACCTCACCTGGGAAGAGGAAGGTGATGCTCCAGGTGTTGATCGTTCCTTGATCGGAGCCCGCGGTATCGTTGACCTTGAGGGTCCAGTCGCCGGTTGCGAGGAGATTGTCGAATGTCGACAGAGGTTCCTCGGGGCGGAAGGATCCGGTATAGGGCGCGGTGCCATCAGTGATCGGGATCGCCGCTTCGTCGTCGAAGACGGTGTTGGTGAAGTTGTCGCCGCTCGAGCCGCGGTTGTCGACCAGCATGACCTCAACACCATTCGGGCCGAGGAGGGAGATTTCGAGGTCTCCGTCGTAGCTGTGGGTGATGTCGATCAGTACGTTGACGTCGAGGATCGGTTTGTCGTCGCCTACCGATATTACGGACGCGACGGTGGTGTAGTCGACGATCGCGACCGGTGTGTCGTTGGCGGGGTAGGTCGGCTCGGTATTCTTGCCTGTTGAAAAGGTGAAGAACTGGCCGCCGTTGTCGTCAGTGGCCGTATTGCCGGCGGGGTCGGTGGAGGCGACCTCGAAGTTGTACTGGGTGCACTCTTCGAGGCCCGTGAGGGTCAGGTCGTGAAACGTGACGAAGGCGTCGTCCGAGTAGGTATTCGCGGTGGGCGGGACGGCGTTTTCGTAGATCACCACGCTGTCGGCCGGCTCGTCGGTGAACCAGTTGATGTCGGCTGAGTAACCGGTGACATTGCTGCTCTCGACGGTCGAAATCAAAGGCACGGCGCAATCGACCGCAGCCTGGGTCTCGACATCCTGCAAAGGTCCGCAGTAGGACTTGTCTCGGTAGAGCACGGTCACGGTGTCACCATCGACGACGCCAACGGCAAGGTCTCCCGGCGTTGTGGTTGCCGTCGTGACGACAGCCCCCAGAAAGATCCCCGAAGAGGGCGGCGTCTCGATGAGAGTCAGTATTTCCGGTGTGGGCTCCGAGTCTGACCATACCTCGACGTCGTAGTCACCCTGGCCGATGAGGTCGCTGTCGACGAGCGAGAGAGAGACGACATCACCGCAGTTGACAACCGCCCGGTCGAGCTTGACCGAACCCGCGCATGGCTGAGGAGTGACGACTGCGCAGGCGCTCAAATGACTGATGCAGGAGTCTGAGGCGGTGACCGCCTGGAAGCGGTAGTAGTACTCGATGCCGTTGACCACAGTCGTATCCGTGTAGGTCGTCGTCGGTGCATCGACGGTGGCGACCCTCGTAAATCCCGCATCGCACCCGATCTCATTTCGGAAAATGTGGTAGCGGGTTGCGTTCGCGACCGCATCCCAACTCAAGGTTGCGGCGTCGCTGCCGGCACTGGCGGTCAGGATCCCGACCGTCAGCGGTGGACAGGATGTCTGGTTCTGGTTCTTGGCATCGCCGGCTTCGCCGCAGGCGATGTTGTGACGATCGAGAGCGGCGAAGATGGCCGCGGCGTGCGGGGTTCCGTTCTCGGTTCCGTCGCCGTCGTCGTCGATGGCCATCATCGTGTTGTACAGGCTCGAACCATTGCATCCTGTGGAAGTCGGTGCGGTGCACGTGTACATGCTGCCGAGAGTTGCCATCGAGGTGTAGAAAAGCCGGTCTGCGAGCCCCCATGCGGTGGGCAAATCCATCCCGGTCGGCGGCCCGGTGAGGTCGCTGGTGACGAAGTCCCAAAGGGCCTGGGTCGAGATGCCGGACTCGCAGTGGTCGCCCCAGCCGCAGGGGCCGTAGTAGCTGCCCCCGGAGCAGGACCAAAACGTTCCGTGGTTGGCGGCGGTCCACGGCGTAGCGGCAGTGTGCAGCGTCCAGTTGCCGTCGCGGATTCCGTTGCAGTCGAGGCAGGCGTCGCCGTAGCCCGTGCAATCTCCGGTGAGGTAGAAGCCGCGGCCGATGCAGGAGTCGTGCGTTTGCAGGGTCGCCGTCCAGTCGGCGCGGGTCTCGACGGGCTCGCTGTCGCCTCCCGAACCGTCAAAATCGTCCATGCTGTGGCCCCACTCATGCAGGGACACTCCGGGCAACTCGCCGAGGTTCCAGCAATCACCGGGTTCAGGCAGGTAGAAGTTGAGGGTGCCGCTGCCCGAGGTGGCGTTACACCATGGCGACTGGTTCGTATTGACGTTCATGTGGTCGTTATTGAGCCAGGTGTTGTCCGGCATGTAGCTGCGGGCCTTGATATTGACATTGGTCAGGTGCCAGTACTGGGTGCGCGCCGAGTGGGTATTGCCGGCGCCGCCGTTGTTGGGGTCCGGGACGTCGCAGTTGGCGCCGTTGTCGAGGCTGAAGTCGACGTCGCCGTCGGTCGTCGTATTGTTGATGGTTCCGCAGTAGTCGGTGATCCAGGTGAAACGCCCTTTGAGGGTCGTGGTGGCGTTGTCCCCTGGAAAGAGTCCACCGGCATCGGCGTACTGGTTCGGGGCGGGCATGCCGGTGTCGGCGTATGGAAAGGGCCGGTCGGCCTCGCCGACGTGGTCATCCTTCGGGTAGGCCCCACCGTGCACGCGGCCGTAGCGGTTGGCATCGACAAAACGCACGATTTCGCCGGTGTGGGCATCGACGAGCCCCTCCCATGTTCCGACAACCCCAGGCCGGTGGAAGGTGAATCGGTAAGCGAGTCGATAGGCGATGCCGGTTCCGATCTCACCCTCGAAGACCTCAGCGTCCTGATGCCGCGGGGTGACGGGGATGATTCGCAGTGAGCCCTGATCCTTGAAGACATCGGCCTTTGAGGCGTTGCTGCCGAGGTAGAGTTCGAGGGTCTCACGCGCCGCGGCGACGGACAGGGTCGGATTGGTGTCGAGGTCGATCGGGCCGATCTTCTCGGTCGCGACCTGGATCAGATTGCCCCCGTTGATTCGGAAATAGACGGAAGCCCCTTCGATCGGAATTCCTTCGCGACGCCACTGAAAGCGAAGGAGGTACATCGATGCACCGAAAGCGCCGGTGCCGTTTGAGTCGAGAAGGAGGTCGTTCTGCTGCAGGCCGAAGATGTCGGCGTTGTCCTGCAGAAATTGCCGGGCCAGAGTCTCGGTATGTTCGGATGGAACGCAGGCAAGGGCATGGCAGCCCGGCGCAACATCATCCCAGCTCAGGTTGCTCGTTTTTCCAGGCAGAAAAGGTAGAGCGCCGCCACCGACAAGACTTGGCACTCCGCGGCGCAGATCTACCGTGAAATGCCACGCAGTGCCGTGGTTCGTTCGGAAGCGGTCGATGCCCGCCATGATCGGCAGCGTGCCGCGCACGGTCTCAGCGTCGGTGAGGGTTTCGACCAGGCGCAGCTGGGGATCGGTAAGGACCAGGAGATCGAGGTTGTCGAGGTGCTCCTTCGGGGAGAAGGCAAGAACCGGTGTGACCGCTGTTGTCAGAAATACAACGGTGCAGACCAGAGTGGTCAGGATCGAACGGACGGTAGAAAACATGGTTCCTCCTGGCGTCTCAATAAAAGACAGAGACTCAAGACATTTCTTCATCACGATGTGGAAAGCTGCTCACACTGCCAGCGTGGCAACCTGTTCCCGCCAACTGTCGATGAACTCGGGCTTGTCGGCATTCCACAAGGTGCCGACAACGATCTTACGGTTGGCGCCGCGCTCTTCTGGGCTCATCTTCGAGAGGTCGAGTCGGGTGATGGTGTTGTCCCGGTACCAGTCCCATCCCTCTTTCGCTCCCGGCTGATTGTTCATCTTGCCGTAGCCAGTCGGGCAGGGAGCGAGGATCTCGACGAAAGCAAAGCCCCGTTTCTTGATGGCGCCCTCCAGGGCGGCGATTGTCTCGTATGGGAAGCCCATCGGCCATCGGGCGACGTAGGGCGCGCCGGCGCCGATCGCCAGGCGGCAAAGGTCAAAAGGCTGTTCGATGTTGCCATAAGGGGAGGTTGTCGCCACTCCACCTGTTGGTGTGGTGGGGGAGACCTGGCCTCCGGTCATTCCGTAGTTGTTGTTATTGATGCAGATGACGGTCATGTCCATGTTGCGACGGGCGGCGTGGATGAAGTGGTTGCCGCCGATGCCGGCCATGTCGCCGTCGCCAGTGAAAACGATGACGTTGAGGTCCGGTGAGCCGAGCTTGACCCCCGTGGCAAAGGCGATCGCCCTGCCGTGGGTCGTATGCAACCCGTCGGCCTCGATGTAGCCGGGAAGCCGTGAGGAGCAGCCGATGCCGGAGCAGAAGACGGTTTTGTCGATGTCGAGGCCGACGCTGTCGACTGCGCGCAGGGTGTAGTTGAGCACGTTGCCGATGCCGCAACCGGTGCAGAAGATCGACGGCCACATCTCCTTGCGCAGGTATTTTTCTTTGATCTCCTTGGCTTTGTTGAACATCAGACCGGCCTCCCGCCGTTTACGGCTGCATCGGCGATCTCATCCGGACGGAGGATTTCGCCGCCGATCTTCGATACCCGCTCGACCTGGGTCTTGTCGCCCGCGACCTCGCGCACCGGGTGGCAGATCTGGCCGAGGTTGAGCTCGGGCACGATCACCCGATCGAGGCCTTCGGTGAACTGCTTTACAGCATCGTCGGGAAATGGGAACACTCCGATCAGACGGAGGTGGGAGACTTTCATGCCCTGTTGGCGCAACAGCCGGACAGCGCCTGCGGCCGACCTGGCCGAGATGCCGTAAGAAACGATTCCGACCCGGGCGCCGGCCTCGAGGTCCTCATCGATCCTGGTCAGATTCGCGGCGTCGTCGGTGATCTTGGAGCACAGGCGGTCTACGAGCCGGGCATGGATTTCGGCGTCGTCGGTGGCCGGGAGACCGCCCTCGTTGTGGGTCAGACCGGTGACGTAGGTGTGGTAACCGGTTCCGAAAGACGCCATCTCCGGTACCTGGCCGGCACCGGCCCGGAAGGGCACGTACTCGCTTTTTTCCGCTGAGGGCGGTAAACGGTCGACGTGGGTGATCTCGTCTAAAGACGGAAGCACGATCTGCTCGCGCATATGGCCAATCTCACCGTCGGTCATGACGATGACAGGGTTGCGGTACTGCTCGGCGAGGTTGAAGGCGAGGATCGTGAGGTCGACGCATTCTTGTACCGTTGCCGGCGCGAGGGCGATGATCTCGTGGTCTCCGTGGGTGCCCCAGCGTGCCTGCATCATGTCGCCCTGCGCGGGCTCGGTCGGTTGCCCCGTCGAGGGACCCGAGCGTTGCACATTGACGATGACGCACGGGGTTTCGGTCATGCAGGCGTAGCCGATGCCCTCCTGCATGAGAGAAAAGCCGGGGCCGGAGGTGGCGGTCATCGCCCTGCGTCCGGTCCACGCCGCACCGATTACGGCCGCGAGCGATGCGATCTCGTCCTCCATTTGGATGACGGGGTGTCCGAGGCGGGGCAGGAGGCGAGCCGACGCCTCTGCGACCTCGGTTGCTGGTGTGATGGGGTAGCCCGCGAAAAAATCGCAGCCACCGAGCAACGCGCCATAGGCACAGGCGACGTCCCCCTGGGCAAACTTCTCTCGCGGACCAAGAACTTTAGACACGGCGGCGACGTCCCACCCGGGCGCCGCGTTCAACTGGCACCTCCGGTGAGGAGATTGCGGCCGGCCGCCAGGGCCGTTCGGTTCAACTCCTCCGTGCCCTTCGGGATGTTGTCGAGAACGGTTGCTTCGAGCACGTCGTCGGGCAGGAAGTCGAGCTGAGCGCCGAGGTAACCGAGCATGATGATGTTGGCGACGATCTTTCTGCCGATGCCTTCGGCCGTCGTATTGAACGGAACCGAAACAACCTGGCCGTCGGTGGTGACGAGGTCTCGGTCGACGATGACCAGGCCGTCGGCGGCTGTCTCGCCGTGGAAGCGGTCGTAGCCGGGCTGGGACAAAGCGATCAGAAGATCGGCTGTCAGTACGCGAGGATAGGCGATGGGATCAGAAGAAATGACAACTTCGGCTCGCGCCGCGCCCCCTCGTGACTCGGGTCCGTAGCTCTGGGTCTGCACGGCGTTGAGGCCGGCTCGACTGCAGGCTTCACCGAGGACTACGCCGGCGAGGATGATCCCCTGGCCGCCAAAGCCGCAGATGCGGATCTCCTTCTTCATGACTGCAACCCCAGTTTCATGCCCTCCTCGAGGGCAGTGATGTTGATGTCCTCTGTGCCCCGTGGCACGCTTTCGGTGATGGTCCGCCGCAGCGCATCTGTCGTCACGAGACCCGCGACTTGATTCACGAAGCCCATCATCACCATGTTGGCGATGATTTTGCGGCCGAAACGTTTGTAGGCGATCTCGGTGGCCTGAAGGCCGTGAGCCGTGTTGATGTCGTCGCCCGATACCTTGACGAGGTCAGACTCGTAAACGAGCAGGCCCTCGGGTACGAGGATCGGTCGAAACGCGTCGAAAGACTGCTGCGACATGGCGACGAGCACGTCGACCTCATCCGAGTGCAGGTCGTAGATCTCGCCGTCTGAGATGCCGACGTCGCTGCGCGTCAGACCGCCGCGAGACGCGCTGCCGTAGCTCTGGGTGTGCATCGAGTTCTTGCCGTCCAACATCGCCGCTTTGCCGAAGACGTAGCCGCAAAGGACAACGCCCTGGCCGCCGAACCCGGCGAAGCGCACAATCATCGCCCGGTCTCCATCGATGCGGTATCGGTCACGAGGCGGTCATCCTCAAGCCGCTTGCGGATAGCGACCTCGCGGTCCCGGTTCACTCGCTGCAGCCCCTCGCAGAACTCGGTCCGGGACCTGGAGGCGAGCCGGCCGACGACGATCTTTCCTTCGAGCTGTTCTTCGCTCATGCCGGCGGCGTCTTCGACCGTGACCGACGTGTCGCGAAATTGGCGGAGTTGGGTGACAGCCTCGGGCATGCCGGTCAGCTTGCCGAAGCTCACCGGGCACTGGCTCATGATCTCGACAAAGGAGAAGCCCGGGCGTGAGATTGCCGTCTGCATTGACTCCATGAGCTGGAAGGGGTGATAGGTCGTCCAGCGTGCCACGTAGGCCGCTCCTGCGGCGGCAACAATCTCGGCGATCTTGAACGGGTGCTCTACGTTTTCGTAGGGCGTGGTGGTCGTGCGGGCGCCGAACGGGGTGGTCGGCGAGACCTGACCTCCCGTCATGCCGTAGATGAAGTTGTTGACCAGGAAGACCGTCAGGTCGATGTTCCGTCGTGCTGCGTGGATCAGGTGGTTGCCGCCGATGCCGGCGAGGTCGCCGTCACCTGCGATGACGATCACATGCATGTCCGGCTTCATGACCTTGACCCCAGAGGCGAAGGCGATCGCCCGGCCGTGGGTCGTATGCAAGGTGTCACACAGGAAGTACGGGCTCGGGATCCACGACGAACAGCCGATGCCGGTCACGCAGACGATGGAGCGTGGGTCGATCGCCATTTCGTCGATGGAGTGGGCGAAAGAGTTGAGTACCGTGCCGCCGCCGCAGCCGACGCAGAAGGTCGTCGGTAGGAGCTCGCGTCGCAGGTAGCGGAGCAGCCGGTGTTGTTGATGATGCTTCGGAGTTTCGTCGTCTTCGGTGGTGAGACCGGCCAGAGGGTCCGTGACCCCGTAGCTCGAGAAAGGCGGGAGGTCCCCGTCGATTGGTTCGCCGTCGTGAAGCTGCTCGAAATATTCGGGGTCGATGAGCTCACGCATCAATAAAAGCCCCCCTGATCGCGGTCAGTACCTCGCGGCTGGAGTGCACGACGCCGCCGATTTTTGACAGCGGAATGACCTCACACTCGAGATGGCGTTCGATCTCACGTGACAGTTGACCGAGATTCATCTCGGGCACGATGAGGCGGTCGATGCCGCGGCAGGCCTGCTGAACCTGCTTGATGGGGAAGGGCCAGATCGTGACCGGTCGACAGAACGCCACTTTCAGGCCCTCCTCGCGAGCACGCAGGACGGCGCCTTTGGCGGGCCGGGCAGTGGCGCCGTAGGCGAGCACAGCAACCGTGGCCCCCGGGTCGGGGTCGCTGTCGACGATTG
>CAZCEX010000127.1:0-9495 GCA_964497785.1 uncultured Thermoanaerobaculia bacterium
TGAGGTTGCGTCTCGGCTGGCTGCCGACGAGATCATCAAGATCGTCGCCTCCAGGAAATACCAGGATGGTGAGACCTGGCCCGAACACTGGGACACCATCCGATCGGCTGCTGCGAATCTCGCGGTCGATGCCGTCACAGAGGCACACCACCAGGTTACCTCGGCGGTCGAACGAGACCCGAATCTCAAGGGGATGGGGACCACCGTCGTTGTCGCCCTTCATCCCGGTTCATCTGACATTCTCGTAATCTGCCACGTCGGCGACAGTCGCGCCTATCGTTATCGTAACGAAACACTCACCCTCCTGACGGATGATCATTCATGGGTACACGAGCAGGTCGCCGCCGGGTTGCTTACCGAGCAGGCGGCCAGGTCACACCCACTGAAAAACGTGGTGACTCAGGCGCTTGGCGGGAGCACTGATCCCCAGGCCGATGTCTACGAGACAGCCATGGAGGACGGCGACCTGTTTTTATTGTGCTCCGATGGGCTTAATACGATGTTGTCAGACGATCTGATCGAGGCGGAACTCGCGCGAGGAGGGTCGTTGAAGGATATGGCTGAACGACTCATCGTGCGGTCGAACGAGCAGGGGGGCAACGACAACATCAGCGTCGTTCTCATCCGAGCCGATACCTTGTCCTGATGAGCCTCCAACTCCGGGCCCGAACCGAGGTCCTTCGAGTCGATCCGCTTTTGTTGGTGATCTTGGACGGCGTGGGCCTGTATCGGGGACTTTCCCAGGGGTACCCGGGGAATGCCGTGGATCGAGCGGCGACCCCGAATCTCGACCGGATCTTCAGCCAGTCTCCGGTATTTCTCGAGCTCAAGGCGCATGGCCGGGCAGTTGGTCTTCCTTCCGACCGCGACATGGGAAATTCTGAGGTCGGGCACAATACGATCGGCGGCGGGCGGGTTTTCGAGCAAGGCGCTAAGCTCGTCAACAAGGCCCTCGAATCCGGAGAGCTTTTCAGGGGTCGAGTCTGGAAGAAGCTTGTCGCCAGAGCCAAAAAGCACGCCACATTTCATCTCGTAGGTCTGCTGTCAGATGGCAACGTTCACAGCCACATCGACCAGTTGTTCAGCATGTTGAGGCGACTGGCGTGCGAAGGAGTTCCTCGGGTCCGAGTTCACCCTCTCGCTGATGGACGTGATGTGGGGCCCGTGACCTACCATGTGTACCTGCGCGCGCTCGAGGATCTCCTCGAAGACCTGAGAGAGCGATACTCGATGGATGGCGCCATCGCCTCTGGCGGCGGAAGAATGGTCATCACGATGGATCGTTATGGAGCTGATTGGGACATGGTTCGCCAGGGATGGAAGACCCACGTCCTGGGCGAGGGGAGGCGTTTTGGTTCAGCGCTCGAGGCTATTGGCGTACTTCGGGAGGAGAACCCGGGAATCGTCGACCAGAATCTGCCCGCCTTTGTCGTAGTTGACGACAATGGCAAACCCGAGGGGCCGATCGAGGACGGGGATTCGGTGGTATTTTTCAACTTTCGAGGGGACCGCGCGATCGAGTTTTCGCGAGCCTTGACCGAGGAGGCGTTTGACGAGTTCGATCGGGGGCCGCTCCCTGACGTGGCGTACGCAGGATTAATGGAGTATGACGGTGATCTCAAGATCCCTCCTCTCTACCTCGTGGCCCCGCCGGCGATCGACCGGACGGTCTCGGAATACCTCGTTCACAACGGCGTATCCCAGCTCGCAGTGGCAGAAACCCAGAAGTTTGGCCACGTGACCTATTTCTGGAACGGCAACAACTCAGAGAAATTTGATTCGGCTCTTGAGGATTGGATGGAAGTGCCTTCGGATGTGATCCCATTCGACGAGGCGCCGGCAATGAAGGCCTTTGAGGTGTGCCGGGTCGTCGAAGACGATCTGAGAAGTCGTTCTCACCGGTTTGTGCGGGTCAACTTCGCGAATGGAGACATGGTCGGTCACACCGGGTCTCTCGACGCAACCGTTCGAGCGATGGAGGTCGTTGACGAGTGCGTAGGCCGCCTCGAGAAGGTCATTCATGAGGTCGGCGGCCTTATGGTCGTCACCGCAGATCACGGAAACGCAGACATGATGTTCGAGGTCGATCGCAGCTCAGGCGATGTCAAGAACGACGAGGACGGTCATCCCGTGAAGAAGACAAGCCACACCCTGTCCCCCGTGCCGCTGGCACTCGTCGGACCGCGGTCGGCAGGCTTCGTGCCCAACCCCGAGGTGACCGAGCCTGGTCTGGGGAACATCGCGTCGACGATCCTCGTTTTGCTCGGATTCGAGCCTCCTGACGACTATCTGGAGCCACTGGTATCTCCCGTAGATTCCCGGTGACGGTGAACCGTGCGGCCCAAAACAACAACATGGCAGCGGATCGCAGCAGTGATTCTGGTGTCGGCGAGCGGATGGTATGTGGGTCGGATGGTGATCGAAAATATCACGGCCCTTGAAGCCGGTAGCCAGAAACTGGACTTGGGTTGGATGGCCGTGCATGTGCTCGTCATGGCTGTTTTTATTGGACTCCATGCGGCTGGTTGGAAAATGTTGCTCGGGGTTTTCGGGCCGTCGGCCACGTGGAGAGCGGCTGGTCGGTCGTTCTTCCTTGGAGGTCTGGGACGATACCTTCCTGGAAGAGTCGGTGGGCTGGTCGGGAGGGTCGTGGTGGGCGAAAACGAGGGCCTGCTTCGAGGCCAGGTGGTTGCGACGTTGTGCTACGAGCAGGCGGCGAATTCGGTGATCGGTCTGGCCGCCCTCGTGGTTGCGTTGGTGGCCGGCGGCGCCGGCCTCGGTTCTTTCCGGGGCCTCGGATTCTTTGCCGGTGCTGCAGTTGCCGCCGCCGGAGTGACAATCCTGCTGGCGCCTGGCCTGCTGGTCCGGCTTTTGCAAACGACTCGGCTGCTTCGAGGGGGCGAACTGATCGAGGCCAACGGCCCACCATCCGAGAAAGTGGCGGCTCTGATGCTGCTGGCGCTGGGGTGGGTCGGTTACGGAGTGGCCAGCTTCTTCCTCCTCCGAGCCGTGGGCCTGGATGTCGGGTTGAAGCAGCTGGCTTTGGTTTCGGTTGTTTTTGTGGCGGCATGGGCGGCGGGTTTTTTGGCGTTCGTGGTGCCGGCCGGACTGGGAGTGAGGGAGGCGACCTTGTGTTTCTTGCTCGGGTCAGCCGTCCCGGGTTCGGTCGCCGGTTTGGTGGCGGTTCTGTCCCGGCTATCCTGGATCCTGGTGGAGATGGTCGGGGTGGCAGTGGCGATGGCCGCCAAAAGGCCAACAGACCGCGAGACAGGTTGAGCGCAACCGTCTCGACAACAGCGGGTTAGATGATGGCGGTGGGATTGAGACGATTCGTTCTGACGGCAATGGCAATGCTCCTGCTGGCGGGAGCGGCGTTCACCTGGGGATTCGTTGTTTGTCGACATCAGGTCTTTCCTTTTCAGTTCATGCAGACTGCGAAAGGCTGGCTGGCGCCAAAGCCGCCGGAGGCGAGTCGGGAGCTGGTCGAAGCGAGGTCGACATCGGGTGACCTGGAACGGCTTCAGGCGTTGGGGTACCTGGACTCGGCGTTCGACGAGGAACATGAAAAACGGGGCGTGGTGCTTCACGATGACACCAGCGCCTTCCCTGGCCTGAATCTCTACTGCAGCCGGACCGAAAATACGGGGCGGCTGGTAGACATGAACGGCCGGCAGGTTCATTCCTGGTCGTATCCCGGACCCAGCTGGCAGCATGTGGAGTTACTGCCTGGGGGCGATCTCCTGGTGATTGTCAAGAACCGTGCCTTGCTGCGCCTTGACCGCGATTCGCGAATGTTGTGGTCCTACCGGTCGATGGTGCATCACGATGTCTGGGTCGACGACCCTCAAATTCTGGTCTTGACGCGAAAGGCCGGGATCAAACCCGATATCCACCCCGACCGAGAGATCCTCGAGGACTTCGTGGTGGTCCTGGATGGGGACGGTACGGAGCTTGAGAGTATTTCGATCCTCGAGGCCCTCATGCACTCCGAGTTTGATTTCTTGTTGCACGCCTTTGAGCCCGACGAGTTTCCGTCTCAAGGGCCGCCACTCGACCTGTTGCATACCAACCACGTTGAGATGTTCGACGGCAGGTTGGCTCACATCTCGCCGATCTACGCCAACGGGAACCTCCTCCTGTCATGCCGCAATATCAACACCGTGTTGATTCTGGATGGCATAACACATGAGGTTGCCTGGTTGTGGGGACCGTCTAACCTGACCTTTCAGCATCACTCGAGTCTGCTCGAAAACGGACACATATTGATCTTCGACAACGGCGTTGAGGCCAGCAGGGTCATCGAAGTCGACCCGCTGACGAATACGATTGTCTGGCGCTATCGGGAAAAGGATTTCTTTTCCTTGTCGAGAGGCAGTGCACAGAGGTTGGCCAACGGGAACACCCTGATCACCGAGTCCGACTCGGGTTACGTTTTCGAGGTGACCCCAGAGGGGCGCCGGGTGTGGATGTTCGCCAACCCCGACGTTTCTGGAAATGGAGAACGATCTGCGATTTGGCGGATGAAGCGAATCAAAGCCGAGAGTCTCGGTTTCGAGGCGATCCCTTGAGTTTCTTGCGGAATCTGGCATCGAACGGGCTCCCGGGAGGCCAGGTCAGTCGCCTGCGAGTGATCGTCAGCCTCGTATTCGTTGTCGCTGTCCTGTTGAGGTTGCTCTACTTGTTCGGATTCGCCGAGCCCGATTATCGGACTCAGGACGAGATCGACTACCTGGCGGCCGCCTCGACGCTCTGGGAGTACGGCGTCTTCGGATATGACCCCGCCACGCCGACGGCAGAGATCCCAATCCTCTACCCGCTGTTTCTGGCTCCGCTGGTTGGTGTGTTCGGCCATGGAGCGCGAGCCATCCTGGTGATTCAGGCGATTCTGGCGGCGCTGGCCGCCGTTTTTTCCGCTCTGGCGGCCGGCCGAGTCAGGGGGGCCGCCGGTGCCATCGTCGCGGGCGCCCTGGCTGCGACGTATGTGCCTTCACTGCTCCTGTCTGCCAGATTTCTCACCGAGACGCTGGGGGTGTTCTGGCTCAGCCTCGGCCTCTACCTGCTGGTCCGGGCTTCGGAGAAGAAAGGCGCCGGTTCACCGGTACTCGCGATGGCGATCGGCGCGGTCTTCGGTCTGTCTGCCCTGACTCGGGTGATTTCACTGCCCCTGATTCTCGTAGCCGCGGCTGTGCTGGGACTCTCCGCCAGCCGTAGCAGCGGTCTCAGGCGAGCCTGGGTTCTGCCCCTCATTACGATCCTGGTGGCGACGGCCGTGTACGCATCCTGGCCGGTGCGGAACCGGATCTCTCTGGGCAAGGACATCCTTCTCTTGGAAGGGGAGAAGGAGAAGGTCGATATCGTTGCGTACTACACCGCCGAAGGGGTGTCCCGAGGCATGTCGCTGACCGAGGCCCGTTTGTGGTCTCGAACCTTCACCGGCCCAGAACAACGGTGTCCGTCAACGAACCCGAAAACTTTCATTCGTCACTTTTCGCAGCGCCTGGGGATCATGATTGGCGCTCACCCGGTCCTCGAGCTGCCGTTCCCGTTTGCCGGTTCCCGTTTGCCGGTTCCAGGCTGGGTCAATGCCTGGCATTTTACGTGGTGTCCTGTGGTTCTCGTCGGGGTTATTCTCTGCGCGGGTGCGGGACTGCAACGGGTGGACCCGGCTCGCCTCGGGCTGGTTCTTGTTCCCTTGGCTCTTCTACTGCTCCATTCCCTGGTCCACGCTCTGCCCCGGTATCAGCATCTGATCTTTTCAGGTTGGACCGCTGCAGCAGGCGTCGGGTGGGCCGGCCTGTTTCGGTACGTTACCCGACGTCGCCAGGCCGAGGCCGATTGACCCTTTTCGGAACCCTCTGCTAGAGTGCCAACCATGGCAACCACGGTGCTCCCTTTCCTTCAGCCGATCGAAACTCTGCGAGAACGCATCATTGATCTCGAAGCGTCGCACGTCGACAGCGGTCAGCCGTCGGCCGAGCTGCAGGCGGCACAGGATGAGTTCGAGGCAACGGTCAAGAGAGTCTTCGGCTCTCTGACTCGGTGGCAGACATGCCAATTGGCTCGCCATCCGGATCGCCCCTACACCCTTGCATACATCCACGACATCTTTTCCGACTTTACCGAGTTGCACGGGGACCGCCGATTTGGGGACGATCCCGCGATCGTCGCTGGTTTCGCCCGCTTCGGTGATGAGCCGGTGGCCGTCATCGGGCACCAGAAGGGGCGCGATACGGCCGAGAAAGTGCGCCGCAATTTCGGTATGCCACGCCCAGAGGGTTATCGCAAGGCTCTCCGGATCATGCGCATGGCTGCTCGGTTCAAACGCCCCATCATCACTTTCATCGATACCCCCGGTGCGTATCCGGGTATCGACGCCGAAGAACGCGGGCAGGCCGAGGCGATCGCCGATAATTTGTTGCAGATGGCGCAGCTGCCGGTCCCCATCATTGTCGTCGTCACCGGCGAAGGGGGATCGGGTGGCGCGCTCGCTCTCGGTATCGGGGACAGGGTTCTCATGCTCCAGCACGCAGTGTACTCGGTGATTTCCCCGGAGGGTTGTGCAGCGATCCTGTGGAAAGACCAGGCCAGGGCTGAGGAAGCGGCGGAGGCGCTGCAGCTCACCTCTGGGGATCTCGAGAGATTCGGGGTGATTGATCAGATACTCCCCGAACCACTTGGGGGGGCCCAGATGGACCCCGGCGCCATGTCGACAACAATCGCAGAGGCGATCAAGGTCTACTTGAAGCAGCTCAAGAAGCTTCGACCCGAACCTCTCGTCGCGAAGCGGTATAAGAAATTCCGGGCGATGGGGGTCTCCTCCCGATGACCTGCCTTCGGTCTTGATTCGCAGTGACAGGCCCCTGAGTTTGGGGATTCGATGGTCCTGAACGGGAAAAAGATACTCCGCTGGATCACCTCGGCCCTTCTGGTCGCCACGATCGTGGCTTTGGCCGGGCTCGCTGTGATGCGCGCCCGCCAGAAGCGACCTTCTCAAACCGAACTGGATGCTGATCAGATATTCGGAGACACAGGGAGTTCAGCAGTCGGGGTTTCGAACGAGTTCAAATACGTTGAACAGGTCGAAGGACGGATGATCTTCGCTCTTGAGGCACTGAGAACGCTCGGAAAATCATCCGGTTGGTATGACATCGAGGGTGTGGCCGTTCAGCTTTTCGGCGATGACGAGAGCATGGGCCCAATGCTCAGTTGCAAAAATGCAAGCTTCAACATTGATACCAAAGATGCTCAGCTGACGGGGAGCGTGCAGGTCGAGTTCCCAGACGGCGCCTTCTTCAGTACCGAGATCGGAATGTTGCTCGGTGGGGGGCGCAGGTTTGAAAGTGGTACCAGCGTCACATTCGTAGGTCAGGAGGTCTTCGGTCGCGCTGGTGCGGTGAACTACGACATGACGAATGAAGTACTGCAGCTCAGCGACGGCGTTGTCATTCGAACCGACGGAAGGCACTCCTTGACGACACCGACGATCGAGTATCGCAGACGAAAGGGCCTTCTGAGTCTTCCTCAGGGTGGGACCATGGTCTTTGGCGGGGTCACGCTCACGGCGCCATTCGGAAGGATCGAACTCAAAGAAGGTGAACAACTGCCTCAGAAGGTCATCTTTTCGGGCGGTGTGACCATCTCGGGCACAGATCAGGGAACCGACCAGAGTCTTCGCGCCTGGGCTGAGCGCATCGAGGCTGAGCGAGATGCCGACAACCGATGGCAGATCCATGCAACGACTTCGGGGCCGTGGGTCAATGTTGAGTTTTTCGGTGGAGACAACGTCCTGTTTCAAGGCCTACGCACCTGGGACCTGAAAGCGGTGGCAGACAAAGAGGGCCTACTCAATATGGTCGCCGACAAAGGGGTCTGCCTGGAAAATGTATCGCCGACCGGCGAACGACGAGTGGGCGAGGCCAAATCGCTTCGGGTCTGGTTTGACGAGGGGCAGACCTCGGATGTCGAGCTTCAGAAAGAAGTTGTCATTCGAGACGAAGGGGTCGTTGCGACAGCTTATCGAGCGCGAGTGGATGCCCTCAACGAGAAGGTGATGTTGCAAGGCAACCCGATTGGCCGGAGCAACCGTGTCTCGCTTGTTTCGGACAAAGGCCGACTCGTGGCAGACCAGGCGTTACTGTCCCGCGAGGACGGTATGGCGGAAGCGAGGGGGCGGGTTCAGGGTGAGATGTATGGGGTTTCTTTGGCTGGGGGTCACCAGGGGGGAACGGAAGAGGGGGAGACGGTCCATATCGCCTGCGGCATGCTGACGATGAGCAACGATGGCGGGGAGTACCACCTTCGCGACAGTGCGAGAGCATGGCAGGGTCAACGACTGCTGGCCGCCGACGAAATCAAGTACCTCCCAGAGCAACGCACCATGGAGGCACGTGGGCACGCACGAACCACGTTTCCGGCAAGCATGCTGGATCCCGGCTCGAAGACCGCCGAGGATGTTGTGCTCTCAGCTCGTTCGATCACCTTCGACGACGCGCGCAGCCGGGCAGTCTACCAAGGGGATGTTGTCTACCGGGACGCGCGGCAGACCATGTCCGCCGCGCTGCTCGAGGTCGAGATCGAGGACGGGGACGTTCGCTCCGTCGTGGCGACAGGTTCGGTCGAAATCCAGTCATTCGAGACCGGGCAGAAGCTCACCGGGAGTAGGGTCGTGCATGATGTTGCAAGTGGGGACTTCCACCTGACAGGCGAGCCTGCTCAGGCTATCGACGAGAGCGGGAACATGCTCTCAGGGCGCTCGTTGACCTTCAATCAAGCCAGTGGTAGGGTCTCGGTCGCAGACGAAACGGAGACCATCTACCACCCGGAGGAAGAACCCTGAGCCCGAAGACACTCGATCTCATCGCCTCCGATCTGCGCAAGAAATACCGCGGCCGTTGGGTTGTGGACGGAGTTTCTTTGACGATATCCCCGGGCGAGATCGTCGGGTTGATGGGCCCGAACGGCGCCGGAAAGACCACGTCCTTCTACATGATTGTCGGCCTTGTTGATCCGGATCAGGGCCGGGTCAGGCTCGGGGAGCGAGAGATCACGGCGTTGGCGATGTACCGGCGCGCAAGATTGGGGATCTCCTACCTGCCGCAGGAACCGAGTTCGTTCAAACGACTCACCGTAGAAGATAATCTCTGGATGATCCTTGAGGCACTGGGAGTTGAATCCCGCGCCGCCCATCAGCGAATCGACCGAATGCTCAAGGAGTTTGGACTCGAGGCCCTTCGTGATCAGAGGGCGGAAACGCTTTCAGGAGGGGAGAGAAGGCGGCTGGAAATCGCGCGGGCCCTTGCCGTCGAGCCGACGTTCATACTGCTTGACGAGCCGTTTGCAGGGATCGACCCGCTCGCCGTACTCGAGCTGCAACGTATCATTCGACATCTCAAGTCGTTGGGGATAGGGGTTTTGATCACGGATCACAATGTTCGAGAGACATTGAAGATCACCGACCGTACATATATAATCAAAGACGGCAAGATTTTTGCAACG
>CAZCEX010000128.1:0-9463 GCA_964497785.1 uncultured Thermoanaerobaculia bacterium
TGGGGAACGATGATGACCGTATTCAAGCGTCTTGCCATTCCAACGACCCCTCCATATAACCGATGCTTCCCCCGGTCGGCGATTGTGTCATCCGAGGGATACCGATGTCAAATCTCTGTGCATTGATGAAGAATGCAGCGACCGTTCACTTTTTTCCCTCTTCTTCGGGCTCGTCCACGTTTTCATCTTCAGACTCACCCGGAGTGTCCGCGTCGTCCTCGTCGCCGGCTGCCGAGCCTTCTTCTGGTTTGCCCGCAGACCGCAGCAGCCTCGTCATCTCCTCCAGCCGACGCTGACAGCGGCCAAAAACAGTATCCTCCGGCCAATTTCCATCCTCATCGAGGGTTCCGGCCGGAGTTCCGGTCAGGTGCTCGATTCCTTCTTCGATCGTCTCGACTGGCCAGACATGGAAACGACCCTCGGCAACGGCGTCTCTCACTTCGTCTGACAAATGGAGGTCGTTGACATCCGATGCCGGGATCATCACACCCTGGTCGCCCGTGAGCTCTCGAGACGAACACACTCTGAAGAACCCTTCGATCTTTTCGTTCACTCCGCCGATGGATTGCACCCCTCCGTACTGGGCAACCGACCCGGTCACGGCGACGCCCTGGCGAATTGGGATCTGGGCAAGGGCAGACAGAATGGCGTAGATTTCGGTCGAAGAGGCGGAGTCACCGTCGATACCGCCATAGCTCTGTTCGAATGTGACTGAGCAGGCCATCGAAAGGGGACCGCGCTGGGCGAAAGTCCCGCGCAGGAAACCGGTGAGGATCTGCACGCCCTTGTCGTGCGTCGGACCCGACAGGCCGGCCTGGCGTTCGATGTTGATCACGCCCTCCCGTCCGACACCGACCTGGGCACTGATCTTCGAAGGGCGTCCGAATCGATGGTGACCGAGGTCATACACGGCGAGTCCGTTGACTCTGCCAATCGCCCGACCCTCGGTTTCGATTCGGATCACGCCGTCCTCGAGGAAGTCGTAGGTCCGGTCCTCGGAGAGGGAGTGGCGACGGCGAGCAGCCGCCCTGGCTTGTTTCACATGAGACCGCGATATCGCCTCCGCGCCGTCTTCGGAGGCTGTCCACGATGCCTCTCGCAGGACATCTGAGAGATCCGAAAATCGAGTCGAGAATCGCTTGCGTCCGCGCGACATCCTGACCGACTCCTCGAGCAGGCAGCCCATGCCGGAGTGGTCGAGCGGCAGGAGATCCTCTTCGGCAATCACCTTGGCAAAGACCGAAACCATGTCGCCGGCACGCTTCTCGACGGCGGGAATCACCATGTCGAAGTCTGCGAGAACCTTAAAAATCTTCGAGAAATCGCGATCGTGCCGGAAAAGGAGGTCGTACATCCCCCGGTCACCGATCACCACGACCTTGACGTCAAGCGGAACCGCCTCGGGGCTCAGGCCCGTCGCCCCGAGGAGCAGACCCTCCAGTGACTGAATTTTGACTCGTCGATACTTGAGGGCCCGTTTGAGGCCGGGCCAGACCCGAGGCTCCATCAGGAGATCCTCGGCATTGAGAACCAGAAATCCCCCATTTGCACTCAGGAGTGACCCCGCGCGAATCCTCATGAACGAAGTGATAGTGTCACCAGAAGAGGTGAGAGAACGCTCGACGGTTCCAAAGAGATTGGTATAGGAGGGTTCGGTTTCCATAACGACAGGGCGGCCTTTGCCGTGGCTGTTGTCGACCGCCAGGTTGACGCGCCAACGCAGAAACCGGTCCACCTCGATGTCGTCATCACCCCCGAATACTTCCAGGTTCTCCTCGAGATCGGCCTTCACCGAGTTGAGGTAATCGTTTACACGGCGGTCACCCACCGATCGCTGGACCCGCTTGACTGCCGAATTCAGAACTGGTCGGAGAATTTCGGCTCGAACCTCCTCAGCTCGCGATTGAACCTGCTCACGAATCTCGCTCACGCCGTCGAAGACCTCCTGGAGGCGCCCTTTGAGCTCTTCGTACCGCTCCGTGAGCCGCGTTGCATCCTCGAGGGTGATTATTTTCTCCTCGACCTTTTCCTGCAGTATTTCCATCGCGACCGGCTCGCCGTCAACGACCGGCAGGACCTCGGGCCTCGTAACCGGTCCCACCTGGATCTGTACGAGACCGAACCCGGCGTCAGCGACCTCCTTCTCGAAGGCCTGGACCAGCTCCCGCTCTTGCTGCTGGAGCTCACCGACAGCACCCTCGAGGCGATCTCTGAACGCCTGATCCTTGAGAACCTCCGGAATGCTCTCCGCGAGGCCGCGCACCAGCCCATCCATGCCGTCGCGCAGGCGACGGCCGGCGCCGGCCCTGAGGATGACGGCGTTTGGTTCGTCGGGCTTGAGGAAGTTGTAGACGAAGCACACGTCGTCGGGGCGGGGGTGTCCATCCGCACGGCCTTCGAGGAATCTCTTGATCGTCGTCAGTCGCCCGGTACCGGACAGGCCGGTCACGAAGACGTTATACCCGACGCCCCGCATGCCGAGACCGAAGGAGATCGCCTGCAGCGCACGATCCTGCCCGACGATCGACTCCGCACCTACGACCTCGGTGGACGATTTCCAGGGGATCCACTCATCGGGACATTGCCAGGCGAGTTCAGCGACCTCAAGCTCACGTACCATCATTCCTCCGTCTTCTTTGTTCGATGTAGCGCAGCAGAACCGGCAGTGCTGTGATGCTGAGCAATGCGGTTGCGAACGCTCCAAGGATCGCAGCAGCGCCCACCGACCGCAAGCCGGGAAAGTGAGACAGCACAAGCGACCCGAATCCGACCATGGTTGTGATCGCCGCAACGGCGATGGCCCTGGCGGTTCGAGCCACCGCCGCCGGATCGCCGTTGCTTTCGATCCACCGGTGAATGAGGTGCACACCGTAGTCCACCCCGATACCGATCACCATGGTCATCACGAAGATATTCATAAAGTTGACCTTGAGGCCAAAAAGGGCCATCGCACCGAGCATCCACACCAGACCGAGGGCCAGTGGGAAGAGGGCGAGCAGAGAACGCCCCGGGCTGCCGAGATCCGCCCACAAGAGGAGGAAGACAAGCACGATTCCGAGCATGGTGGCCCTGAAAGAATCGCCCCATACGATCCGTCTGAGCTCGGCGGAAACGACGTTCGGCCCGGTGAGAATCGCGCCCGGATGCCGAGCCACGAGATCGGCCAAAGGCTGCGGCGCCTCCCGCTGCCACATGCCGGCAGGCGGATAACATCGAATAGCAACCGATACCCCTCCGTCGTACGCGGCCACGTACCGGCTCATAATGGTCTCCAGGACCGTGCCCTCGAAGTCCTGCGAGGCCAGAGGTTCACGCACCAAGAGAGCGTTCTTGAAGTGCTCGATCCCGGTCTCGAACGCCGCCGGGTTGAGACCGGCTCGGCGGAGGGCCGCTCGAAAGCGATCCTCGAAGCCGACGATCTCGGGGGCGCGTGATCGGAGCACCTCGATCACCTCCTCCTGCGTTTCAACGGCCGGTATGAGATCAGCAATCGTATCGATGCCGGCCAGATTCTCTCCGTCGACGAGCGCCTCGAGTTCGGGAAGGAGGCGGCGAGCGCCTGAAAGCGCACCGCCTTGCGTCGAACCATCCACCCGAACCGTCATCGGCGTGAAACGCAAGCCGAAGGTCTCCATGACCTCGGTCCGGAGCAGTGAGCCCTTGTTGTCCGGGGACCGCATGTTGCGGATGTCGTCGTCGAAACGAAGCCCGCGCGCCCCCCAGCCGAGCACCACTGTCACCACAACGATGATCAGAATGACCACCCGGGATCGGCGCAGAGCCGTTGCACACACCTGTTCGGCGCCGAAGGAGTGGATCACGTGCCTTTTCGAGCCGGACCTCCTGTCCTGGAGCACCGTCAGCAGCGCGGGCAGGAGGAGAAAGACCGTACCTCCGAGCAACAGGATGCCGGTTCCAGTCAGTAGGCCAAGCTCCCACAGTCCACGAAAGTCGGTGACCAGGAAGGAATAGAAGGTCGCCGCCGTGGTCACCGCTCCGAGCAGCACCCCAACCCCGGTTGTGCGACCCATCGCATCGACGGCGTCCGCATGGTTGTGGCCCGCAAGCCTCTCTTCGACATACCGACCATAGAGTACGATGATGAAATCGATTCCGAGCCCGACCAGAAGACCACCAAACGCCGAGGTCAACGAGTTCATGCGCCCGAGAACGAGCGCACCAAAGATGAATGTCAGACACAGCCCGGTAACGATCGACAAGAAGGCATACACCATTGCCGCCCGCCGCCGAAAAGCCAAAAGAAAAACCAGCATCACCCCGACAAGGGATGAGACCAACCCGACCACGGCGTCGGCAACAATCAGCTGACTGTCATTCAGAGTCACGACGTAGCCACCGGTGAACTCCACCCGGGGCGGCGCCCCCTCCCACCCGAGATCGCGCCAGCGTGAGGTCGTCGCTACGACCCTCTCCTCGAGTCCTGCGACCAGCTCCCGGTTAAAGACAAGATCCTGGGCGGGTCTCACCGGTCGCGCCAGCATCAAGAGCATCCGCCCTTCGGCATCGATGAGGGCGCCAGTCTCCGAATCGACACTGGCGCCAATGCCGCCGAGACGAACTCGAGACATGAGCTCAGGGACGAGACCGAAGGGGTCCAGTGTGACAGTGCTCTTGACGACCGCCCCCTGCGGAGCCATGAATTCGGAGTAGATCCGACGCGACCGCTCGTCCAGGCCCTCCTCGTCAAGCCGGTCGATCATCGCCCCGGCAGCCTCTGGGTCGAGGAACAACAGGCCTCGGTCGAGCAGAGGCTCGATCAACTCGAACGAGGTCTCGAGGCGGTACTCCACCCAGTCAATGAGCTCCCACGAACGAAGCTCCTCCGCCAGTTGGTCGGCATAGGCGAGATCTGCCTCTCGGTCAGGGCCCAACCGGAGAACCACCAAGAGCGTATCGACCGAGCCGAACCGCTCGATCGTGCTCTTGAAGGACTCGACCACCCGATTCTCCTGGGGAACGAGGGAGAGAATGTCGGTCTCGACCTCAACCCTTGTCGCCAACAGGCCGGCGATGATCCAGGTCAACAAAGCGGCAAGGATCACCGTCCTCGGCCAACGCCGACCTACCCGGACCAGGACCAGCGGCAGACGGCGAGGAAGGAGCCGGCCGCTCAATCCTTCTCCTCTGCAAGAACGGATCGATTCTGCCAGAAGTACACCACCATCGATATCAGGGTCAGCACCAGAGCCACCCACAGCGCCACTTGACCAAGTGCCAGACCCCAGCTTCCCAGGAGCTTCTTGCCGATGATCAGCACCGACACCGCAATCACCTGAGCCAACATCTTGGCCTTGCCCCACCAGTTCGCGGAGATCGGCAGCCCGCGCTCCAGGGCAATCATCCGCAAAGCGGTCACTGCAAGCTCACGCCCGACGATGCACGTCACCATCCACGACGGCGCGAGACCCAGCTCGACCAGGGAAATGAAAGCCGCGCTGATCAGGAGCTTGTCGGCAATAGGATCGAGCAAGGCGCCCGTGACCGTTATGGTCCCGGTCCGGCGAGCGATGATGCCGTCCAGGAGATCGGTAATCGATGCGACCAGGAAGATGCCCAGGCCCCAGAACTCACGACCGGGGAACTCGGTCAGGAGAACGGCGACCAAGACGGGTACGAGACCGATTCTAAAAACGGTCAGACTGTTGGGCAGGTTCCACATCGTAGACTCCAGACGGTCAATTATCAGTTGTCTCGGGCGCCCGTCGAGCGGGGAACCGCATCAAGCCGCCAGATTCTACCTTAGCGGGGATTGGGTGGGGCAGAGGTTCGAATGACACCGACCGCGATAGAATGTCCGACTGCGCCCCGGTGGAGGCACGGCCGTCGCCGGAAAATCGCACAAGGAGCACCATGAAATCGTCGAGAAACCTCATCCCGGCCCCAAAGACCGCACCGCCGAGCGGGCCGCTATCCCGGTACCGGGGCTGATACTTTCCCCTGATGCTCGAATCCGGCCACTGCACCGTTCACCCGTCACGTGAGGCCCACCTCCGATGCCGAAGCTGCGGCATCTGGTTGTGCGACCGATGTGCCACCGAGACCACGACAGGGGTGTTCTGCAGCCTGTCCTGCCGGTTGAAAGCCTCCCTTCACACCGCTGTCGACCGAGGCCGGCACCTGCTCACCGAACCGCTCGACCCGCAATGGACCGTTGCCGTAACCGCTGCTCTCGGCGCCCTCCTCCTCGGGGCGGTCGGCCATCTTCTCGTCGAGCTCAACCAGGTGTCTGCGGCAGACCAGCACGCAGCACTGGTCCACGAGCAGACCACAGCTCACGTAGGGAGACTCGTCGAGACCGATCGCGGTTGGGAGTTCGAGGTCGAGGGGCCGGCCGGCGCGCGAGTTCTCGTCGTCGACCAATCAGGTCAACCCTTCGAGATCATGCTCGATGACCATGGGCTCGCCCGCAGCCCTGCAGCGGGCTTCAGCGAAGCAACCGTGTGGATCGAAGGCCCCAGTCTGCCTGCGGTTCCAGCGACCCCGACGCCGGTTCCCGAGCCGACCCCACCTCAAGAAACCGCCCCACCGACTCCGGCGCCAATCGAAGACCTCGATCGACCGACCATTCCAGCAGCTCCGACCGCAATACCGGAGCCAACCCCGCTTCGACCAACCGTACTGCCGACTCCTGCACCGACAGCAATCCGCACTCCTGTGGTTCGCGTCGCCGTGGCGCCCACGCTCGCGGTTCCAACGTCGCCCCCCCGAGCCGTTCGACCCAGACCAACCGTGGCAGCACCGGTCTCGCCACCGATCGAGAACCCAAAATCCGAGGCGCCGGCCCCACCCATCCTCCACCTCGTCACCGACTCGGGTCCGCGCATCGCCATTACCTTCGACGGGGGCGCGTCGAGCAACCGCACCGCCGAACTCCTCGACCTCCTCCAGGAGCTCGACATCAGGACCACCCTGTTTCTCACCGGCGCCTTCATCAGGGCACAGCCGGCCCTGGTACGCCGCGCCGTCCTGTCCGGTCACGAGGTCGGCAACCATACCGACACCCACCCCCACCTCACCTCCTACGCCACTGACGGCATTCACCGCACGCTTTCCGATGTCACCAGAGACCGGCTGCTCTCGGAGCTCGGCCGAACCGAAGACGCATTTCATCAGGCCACCGGACGGTCGATGGCTCCTCTTTGGAGAGCTCCATATGGCGAAGAGAACACCACCCTACGGCGGTGGGCCTTCGAGGCAGGCTATCTCCATGTTCGCTGGAGCTCCTTGGGGGGTCGTTCTCTCGACACCATGGATTGGATCGAAGACGAACACAGCCCCTTCTTCCGAGACTCCCAACGAATCATGAACCGCCTGTTGACCTTCCCGCACCTGCGCGGCGGGATCATCCTCATGCACCTCGCTACCGAACGAGAAGAGGCCCCGTGGACTCACCTGCCCGAGTTTGTCGCCGCCTTGCGCGACCGTTCGATCGAGCCGGTCAAGGTCACGACCCTGCTCGCGGAGTCCCGCATCTGGCGTCGCTGGCTCGAAACCGCGGCACACCGACATGCAGCGACCTGGGAGCCGCAACCGGAACTATCCCGGTGACGACGCGTACTTCGCACAGCCGGAGGTGTCTGGTGGTACCCACTCGACCATGGATAAAAGGAATCGTGACAGTCAGCCTGATCCTGGCATCTGTTGCAACCAGCCGAGCCATCACGCCCACCGGCCTCGAGCGCAATGCCCTCGCGGCAATGGAACGCGGCGCCTACGAAGAAGCGACCGAGATCTTCTCTACCCTCCTCGACCGGGTCCCCGGCGCCCCTCGCACCCTCTACAACCTCGCCTGCTGTGCCAGCCGACTCGAAGACCCCGACCAGGCCGCCGACTCCCTGCAAGCAGCATGGGATGCCGGCTTCCGCGACCTCGAGCTCATTCGCACCGACCCAGATCTCCAGAACATGCGCTCATCCCGCCGTGGACGCCGACTGATCGAACGCCTCGAGAAGGCCCACCGCCACGAACAGCGCCTGCGCGGCAGCCCACTCCTGTTCGAGACCAGCGTGCTGGCCAGCGCCCGCGTCGTCGCACCAGAGGTCATGCGCCCCGATCACCGCTACCCCCTCGTCGTCGTCCTCCACGGCAGGGGGGGTTCCGGCGAGCGCTTCGCCGGCCTGTTCGTCGCAGCAGGGCTCTCCCCCGACGTCATCGTGATGGCCCCACAGGGCCCCTACCCCACCCATCAGCTCAACGGCTTCGGCTTCTCCTGGTTCCCACCCGTGGAGCTCTTCAAGGAGCTCACCACCCGGGACGGCGCCACCACCGACGTCGCCGCCCACCGTCAATCCGATCTTGAAGTATACGAGCGCGCAGTGAGCAGGAATCATGTGCTCGCCGCCATAGACGAGGTCATACGCACCTACCCGATCAACCCGGACCAGGTCTTCGTGCTCGGTTTCTCCGAGGGGGGGGTGGTTGCCTATGACCTGGCCCTCAACCACCCAAACCGTTTCCAGGGGCTCATCTCCGTCGGCACCTACCTGCCTCGAACGATAGCGATCACTGACGTGCTCGCTGCAGCAAAAGGCCAGATCCGCGCCCTCGTCTGTCACTCACCGGAGGACGAGGCGGTTTCCATCGACGATGGCAAGTCCGCCTACAAACGCCTTCGAGAGGCGGGAATCACCAGCCGATTCGTACGCTATGACGGCGGCCACCGGCTTTCGGCAGAGCTCCTCGCAACGATCGTCAAGTGGATCGATGGCGCACCTGTGGATCAGGCGCCGCCGCAGAGCCCACAACAATGAAAAAACAAAGGCCGCCCAATCGGGGCGGCCTTTGCAAAAACGATCAATTCGATCAGATCAGAACCTGAAGCCGGCGCCGAAACCGATGACCCAGGGGTTGATGTCGACGTCGACATTGTCGAGCGTGCCGGCTGCGGTCCTGATGTCAGCTGTCGTGCCGATCTGGATGTACTTGACGTCGGCGTTGAGCATCCATGTGTCGCCGAGGTTGATGTTCAGACCGACGTTGCCGGCAAGGCCGAAAGAGTTGTCGAACCCAATGTCGGTCACGCCGAGGCCGGCCAGATCATCGGAAAGATCGTAGCCGTAAAACAGCGTGTAGTTGACACCGATGCCGAGATAGAGGTTGATCATGCCTTCCGGAACGATGTACCACTGAAGGGTGAAGGTCGGCGGCAGCACCCCAACCTCGCCCAGGTCGGCGCCATTGAGAGCGCCTCCAACGGCGGCGAGATCGTGTTTGGTGGTCCCGGCAATGACCTCGAGGCCGAGACTCTTGCTGAACATGTAAGTAATGTCGAGTTCGAGGGTGTAGGCGTCGTCGACTGCCACCTCGCTGCCGGTTTCTCCGATCTCCTGACTACTGTCGTTCGGCATCACTCCAATGGCGCGAGCCCTGAGAATCCAATTCTGGGCGTCCGCAACAGCCGGCACCACCAGTACAACGACCACGATCAATAAAAGGGCTTTTA
>CAZCEX010000129.1:0-9377 GCA_964497785.1 uncultured Thermoanaerobaculia bacterium
TTTTCGGCGTATTCTTGGCCCATACCACCAGTATGAACCTGCAAATCCGCCGGAAAACGGTCTCAAACGACCCGCCGAAATCCATCCACCCTCTATGCACTTCACCCTCCTAGTGACCGGCAAGCGGAAAGTTGTCGATCAGACGAACGCCGCCGATCAGGACCGCCCCATACCTGCGCCCACCGGCATCCTCAACATAATCGACCTCGAATCCCGCCTCCTCGAGATGCCGATGCACCGTCTTCGACGGGGCCGGCTGTGCTAACAGACACGGAAACTCCGCCGCGCGCAGCCTGTCGTTGGGCGACAACAAGGCGTTGCGCGAGCTCAGAGCGAGACCATCGGAATCTCGGATTGTCGCCATCGGGATGACCTCGACCGGCAGGAAAAACGCCTCGGCCATGCCCCTGATCAGGAGATACTGCTGGTAATCCTTCTCTCCGAAGTAGGCGCGGTCCGGCCTGACAAGTGAAAAGAGCTTCAATACCACCGAAAGCACCCCGTCGAAGTGGCCGGGGCGGTGTTTGCCCTCCAGGCTCAAACTCAGGCTGGTTTCCCGGACCCGGTATCGGTAGCCGTCGGGGTAGATATCGGCATCCGTGGGAGCAAATACGAAATCGGCGCCAGCCTCCGCCGCCAAAGTGACGTCAGCGTCGAGAGCTCTCGGGTATCTTTCGAGATCCTCAGCCTGATTGAACTGCGGTCCATTGACGAAAACGCTCACCATCGTGTGCTCGTTGTCGGCGGCTGACCGGCGGATCAAGGCGAGATGCCCCTCGTGCAGCGCCCCCATCGTCGGCACCAGGCCGAGGGAGCCGCCGCCGAGATCCGCCCGCACAGAAGCAAACGCTTCGAGATCGGTGAGAACATTCACGAGTAACTCTCCTCCGATGACGGGAAGGCACCACTTTTGACGTCGTGGTCGTAGCGGTCGAGCGCGTCCCGGATCAGGTCGAATCCATCGAGGTAGGTCCGCAGAAACTGCGGCTTGAACTCCGGTTGCATTCCGAGCATGTCCTGGAGGACCAGCACCTGGCCCGAGGTGTGGTGACCAGCACCAATGCCGATCGTCGGTATCTCGAGTTCGCGAGTGACCTCGGCCGCGACGTCGCTCGGAACGACCTCCAATACCAGTGCAAAACAACCTGCCTCCTGCAGACGTCGGGCCTCGGCCACCAGCTCACGCGCCTTCTCTTGCCCTCGCCCCTGAACCCTGTAACCACCGATCTGGTGGATCGACTGCGGCGTCAAGCCGAGGTGGCCCATGACCGGTACCCCGCTGGCGACGATGTGGCGGATGGTCTCGACACCGTCTCCGGCGCCCTCAATCTTCACCGCCTGTGCACCAGCCTTCATGAGCCGCTCGACCGCATCCATAGCGGCTGTTTTCCCCTTGCGGTGAGCCAGGAAAGGCATGTCGGCAATGAGCAGGTGATCTGGAGCACCACGACGCACGGCTGCCACGTGCAGGCACATCATGTCGAGGTCGGCGTGAATGGTCGTTTCGTGCCCGTGCATCACCATGGCCAGGCTGTCACCAACCAGGATGCAGTCGATCGCGGACGCGGCAACGATGCGGGCACTGCAATAGTCGTAGCAGGTCACCATGGAGATGGGCTTGCCGGCGCGATGGGCGGAGGCGACGTCGAAAGTATTCTTCATAAAAGCCTCACGGGGGGATCTGATCGGTAGGCAGCAACGAAGGCGCGGTAGACCGCTTCGAAAGGATCTCCAGCGAGCGCCCGCAGGTGTCGGTCAATGGTCTGGTCATCACCGCGAAGCAGGGGACCCGTCAACGGCGCTGAGCAGGACATGAGATTCCGAGCCACCTGCTCGAGATACGGGTAGAAAAACGAACGGTCGATCCCGAGGGTCGTTTCACTTTCGGAAAATACCTTCTGCCACAGCAGTGTGGTGAAGTTCCCCCCCAGGGAACAGAGCGCGTGATAGAGCGGTTTCGATACCGGATCGATCATGGTGTGGGGGTTCACAAGCTCCGGCAACAGATCGGGGAAGGGCCGCCTCCCTATTTCACATACAAATGGTATTTCACGGTAGGTCGCCAGATCGTAGAGATCGTCACCAAACGACATCAGTGGGTGGGCGCCGTCAGCGAGAGGTGTGGTGAGACTCCCTGAGCAATGGACCCAGACGTTGGGTTGCTGACCCACGTGGCGGTCGAGAAAGGCCTCGATGGCATCGTCCGATATCAGAAGCAGCACCGTTCGAACCCTGCCCAGGACATCACCCAGGGAGACCAAACTCGAACGGTCCCACTGCTCGAAATCAATTGACTCGAGCCTGAGGTAGTTTTGGAAATGCCGGGAGAGTCGGCCCCTCCCGATCACGAGGTAGGGAGTCATGGAGTACCCATCCCATTGTGCCGTTTGATCTCATCCGATGCTGTCAGAACCAGCAGCGACGCGGCCTGCGAATGTATTGGAATCGAGACCGAATTGCAAACGACCTCCAGCGGACGAAACGGGTCTGACCGGAAGACGACATATCGACCCGATCCAAACGACTCGACCCTGCTATCGTCGTTCCATGGGCCCACTCTTGCGACGCCTGGAGCGTCGTCTCATCGACGACCCGGTTCTGATCGACACCCACGAGGTCATGGGCGATACAGCGTGCTGGGTGGCGGGAGGCTGGATCCGGGATCGCGCGATCGGCCGCCAGCCCCCTGATCTCGACCTTGTGGTCGCCGGCGATGCTGCCGCCGCCGAGACCCCAGCTCGACGTCTCGGCCGGGCCCATGGTGTGCACGCTCACCTTTTGGGACGACCGCCTCGAGCGGTATGGCGCGTGCAAGCCGACTCATTGCATGCTGAGATCTGGCCGCTCGGAGACCTGACCCCAGAAGATGACGCGGCCCGGCGGGATTTCACATGCAACGCCCTTTTATGGCGACTCCCGAAGGGTCCCTTGATTGACCCCTGCGGGGGTCTGGGCGACATTCACCAACAAATCCTTCGCGCCGTCGGCCGCGGCAACCTGGTGGCTGACCCGGTTCGTCTGCTCCGCGCACCGCGCTTAACGACATCCCTGAATGGCTTTTCCATCGAGCAGCAGACCGCCTCGTGGATCGCCGAGCTGGCATCTCACCTCGCAAGATCTCCTCGTGAACGTATCGGCGCCGAGTTCCAGACCATGGCCGCAGGCACCGGGGCCGGTCATGGATTCGAGCTCGCCCACGAGCTCGGCCTTCTCGGCCCGGCCGGTCCACAAGGCCACTACGATCCCGACGTCACGGCCCTGAAACGCCTCACCGGCGCGCTTCCCCACCCGGTACCAGCGGCGGCGCGCGCAGCCGGCGGTGCTGCAATCCTCGCCTGGCTCGTCAATGCATGGGGGGTCGCGACGGCACACGAGCTGGCGCCCTACGCCTGGGGACGGAAAACCGTCCAGGTGCTCCTTCGAACCGTTAACAGCCTCGATGCCACCTGGGCGATGCCATTGTCGTCGGCCGCTGACCGACGCCAAAGCATCGCCCATGCAGCCGGGGCCTTTCCGGCCCTCCTTGCCTTGGCGGGCGCTTCGGACCCCATGGCAGACATACACGCCCCTTTTTGGCGCCGGTTCTGGCGGCAATGGCGCCGGTCTGGGGCCGCTATCCTCGGGGCACGATCACCCCTGGACGCAGAAGAGGTTGCCACGATTTCGGGGTTGGAACCGGGACCAGCGCTCGGCCGAAGCATGCAAGCCCTGCACACCGCTGTCGTCCGCAGCGAGGTTCGGTCACGGTCCGGGGCCAGAAAGTGGCTTCGCGCTTACTCCGTGGGAAGCTCGGTCTGATCCTCGGTCTCTTCAGGCTCCGAGTCCTCGCTCACGGTCTTCCACTCCTCCGGCTCGCCAGTCTCGAAGTCGTCGCTGAAGACGGCAGTCGGTTGCGGCTCTTGAGCCGAGGCGTCTGCCCCCGCTGGCGCGTCAGACGGCGCGCCGCCACACGCAACCAGACCAGAAGCGACAACCACCAGCCAGAAAACCCGAATCCCATTCATCATATTGATCTCCTCCCCTACCAAGTCTCACCGGAACAACCCACAGAGTATCACCGCAAACCTGACGGGAAAACTCCAGGTACACAATCTGCGGATGGTACACTCCCGCGCTCGGAGGTATGGAAATGTACGAGGCCGAGCGCAGGTTCGCCATTGAAACAGCAGCCGAGGCCTGTGGGCTCGCGAGTCGGGTGCAGCGCCAGGTAGTTGCACAAGCCGACGCCCACACGAAGGGAGACAGATCACCGGTCACGATGGCCGACCTCGCAATTCAGGCTGTTGTCAGCCGAAGGTTGAGCTTCCACTTCCCCGATGACCCGCTCCTCGCAGAGGAGGACTCTCAGTCCCTCACGGAGTCGCCGGCAATCGCCGCCAAGGTGCTGGATCTTGCCCGTTCAGCGATACCGGATTTCAGTGACGACACATTGGCCCGCGCCCTGGACCGCGGCGACCACGCCGGCGGCGACGGCGGTCGCTACTGGGTGCTCGACCCGGTTGACGGTACCAAGGGCTTCTTGCGCGGCCAGCACTACGCCATCGCGCTCGCCCTCGTCGACAACGGCAAGGTGGTGGTCGGCGTGCTCGGGTGCCCCAACCTGGGCATCGACCCGACAGACCAGGGTTCGACTACAGGAAGCCTTTTCACAGCCGTCCGCGGCGAGGGGACCACAGTCCGCGCAGTCTCCGGTGGAGACGAGATATCGGTGCATACCGATGATCTCACCAACCCAGCCGATGCCGTCATGTGCGAGTCGGTCGAGTCCGCCCACGCCGCCCACTCGGATCACGCGGCGATCACCGATCTGCTCGGCATCACGGCCCAGCCCTATCGCATCGACTCCCAGTGCAAGTACGCCATCGTCGCCCGCGGCGAGGCATCCATCTACCTCCGCCTTCCGAGCGCCAAAGGCTACCGCGAAAAAGTGTGGGACCACGCCGCCGGCGCCATCGTGATCGAAGAGGCCGGGGGCCGCGTCACGGACCTCGACGGCAACCCTCTCGATCTCACCTCCGGGAGATTTCTCGGGAAGAGTCGCGGCATCATCGTGACTAACGGCAACTTCCACGATGAAGTCTTGAAAGCAGCCCGGAGCGTGCTCGGAAAGGATTCTTCAGAGTAGAGGCGCCAGCGAAACCACAGCAATATTTCGCCTTTGGGCCTCTACCCTGAATAATCCTCATTGGCTACGGCAAGACTGAGCCGGCCGACTCGAACTTGACGGCTCGTTGGCCCGTCGCGCAGGCCATGCAGGCTGGCCGGTTTTTCAGCACCTTCTCCTGGAATATTTCGATCGGCAGGTAATACAGGGCGTCCACTCCGAGCTCCTGTCTCACCTCTTCGAGGTCCGAGTTGAAGCGGGCGCCGATGAGTTCCTCCTGCGTCGGGGTATTGATCCCCTGGAAGCACGAGTCGATCACCATCGGCCAAAGCGCCCCGAATGCGATGGTTCCGGCGCCGGCCGCCCGCAAGGCGCGCACTATCCGGGTGGCGTTTGTCCCACGAACGATGCTGTCATCGATGATGAAGAGGTTCTTTCCTTCAACCATCTTCGCGTCGACCCGGAAGTCGAGCATCGCGGCCTCGTTCCTCTCCTTCTGGGTCTCCTCCATGAAGATTCGTCCACCATAGCGATACTTGGACACCGGGGTCGCGTACTGGACCGATGAGCCTTCGAGCTGTTTGTCCAACGCGATGGCGAACGCCTGAGCACCGGGGATCGGCGAGTGGGGAATGGGCACAACGAGGTCGATTCCGCTGACCAGGTCCGGCGCCTGATCCTGGACGTAACCGGCGAGGGCCCTTCCTGCACGCCAGCGGTGGGAGCGGATGAGATCTCCCATCATGCTCGACTCGACGTCTGCGAAGTAGATGAGCTCGAAAGCACACGGTCGAGGATCCCGCGCGACCAACTCTCGCTGATCCACCTCGAGATCACGGCCGACAAATAGGCCCCGCCCCGGCTCAACCTCTTCGACGACCTCGAACCCGGTCTGCTCGAGGGCCAGGGTTTCGGAGGCGATCATGACCGCCGGAGAACTCTCGGAGTTGCGGAGGCCAAGAGCCATCGGTCGAAAACCATGCGGATCGCGGAAGGCGTACAGGCCCGATGGTGTTGCCGCGACCGCAGAGTACGCCCCCGTGACTCGCCGCTGAACCTCAGCGATGGCCTGAAACATCGACTCCCGTTCCTCGCCACCCGGGTCCTTCGCGCGAAAATGTTCAAACCACAGTGCGAGCACGCGAAGCAGAGGTTCAGCGTCACACTCCGCCGACAGTGTCTGGCCTCGCTTTTCCAGCGCCGCCGCGATCTGCGAAACGTTGGTGACATGGCCGTTGTGAACCAGGGCAATGTTGGAAAAGGCGTCGAAAAACGGCTGTGCATTGACCGTTCCTCCACTGCCGAACGTCTTGTACCGGGTGTGGGCGATGCCCACATCACCGTAGATCGTACCCAGCGTCTTGAAGATGTCGTCCGCGAGGCCTTCACCTTTTTCGAGTGTGGCGCTCCGCCGGACCGGATCCCATACGAACAGGCCCGCGTATGCGGGTCCACGATGCTGCAGAAAATGAGCACCATTTCCCAGGTCTCGGACTACCGGCTGCCCGTTCTTGCTGATAACCCCAACGATTCCACACATGCTCCCGATCCTCCCCAGGAGGCGACATCATACAGCGAGAAAGAAGAGGTTCAACCCCGGCGCATTTGTTGCTCTACGGCCATTTCGCGGCATGCCGGCCATGGTGGGCGATCGGATGGCCGCAGAGCAACAAAAACGAAGGTGAATCCCTACAGATTTCTCAATCCACCCACTCGATTTCGCCGGTCATCGGCACGAAGCGAACCGGTATCACTGACCGTTCGGAGAAACCGTCCGCAGTGCGGGTGATGACCTTGAGCTCCTGGTAAAAAGCCCCGACCGGGATGACCATATGGGCGCCCTCTTTCAACTGCTCGAGCAGAGGTTCGGGAATACGCTCCGGGGCCGCAGTGACGACGATGCCGTCAAAAGGCTCCTCCTCGGGCCACCCGCCATAGCCGTCGCCACACCGAACGTGGGCATTTTCATACCCGAGATCGACCAAGGTCTGAGCCGCGCTCTCACAGAGCTGGGAACGGATCTCGATCGAGAACACCTCGATCCCCATCGCCGCCAGGACCGCCGCCTGGTATCCGGACCCGGTGCCGATTTCGAGCACCTTGCCACCCGGATCGATCTCGAGCAACTCGGTCATCAGGGCAACGATGTACGGTTGGGAGATCGTCTGTCCAAGGCCAATTGATTGCGGCGAATCATCGTACGCTTGTTCGCGGGCACTCTCGGGGACAAAAAGATGGCGCGGCACCGACCGGATTGCGGCGAGCACGGCCGGGTCCTTGACGCCCCGCGCCTCGACCTGGCGCCTGACCATAGTTTCGCGAAGGGCCACCCATCGATCGGGTTGAGATTCCGAAGAGTTGCACGCAACCATGATCAAGGCCCCTCCCCCGATGAGAGCGAACGCACCAATACGACGCACGCAGTGAAGCAGCCGGGCCGTGTGCGCTTGTTCCCCGAATATCGTTTCCCCGATGCAGACAGTCATGCACCTAGTCTACCTGAAAACGCATGTCCTATATTGAGGACAGATTGGACCCCGAAGAACTCAAAATAATCAGCTGACCCTCTCGGCACGAAACAAATCAAATAACTTGAACCAGGATGTTTAACAGGAGTCTCACCATCCTCCGGCTGCCGGTTCGTGGACCGGGCACGGCATTTGCGATTAATAAGGGCGTTAAGGAGGTCGCCATGAACATCAACCGACTGCACATCGTTTTGGTCCTACTCGTCACGCCGGTGATCGCAGCCCCAACGATCGCGAGTGCATCCGGGCACTTCTCCCTCCACGTCGGACCGGGAGGCACCAGTATGGCGTTCGGGTCGACAGATTGGGCGGTGTACGGCTCATCGTGGAACGACGCCGGGTGGGGTGTGACCTACGAAGCAACATTGGCCGGATATGGCGAGTGGGTCCGAGTCGACGGCATCGGAAGAGTCTGGCGGCCATGGGTCGCGCCCGGTTGGCGTCCCTACTCTCATGGTCGGTGGGTCTCGACCACAATGGGTTGGACCTGGATCGCGTACGAGCCCTGGGGTTACCTGCCCCATCATTATGGCAACTGGGCCCTGACCACCTTCGGCTGGGTCTGGGCCCCCGGCTGGACCTACCGACCGGCGACGGTGAGCTGGATGACCTGCGGGTCCTACATCGGTTGGTATCCCACACCACCGCACGGGTGGATACACAACGAACGCGCCTACCGACACGGATGGAGGAATGGCTACCATACCGGGTATGACAGCGGCTATCGTGACGGGTGGCACGACGCTCGCCACGCAACATGGGTGCCGTGGGGACACCTCGGTGACGACAACCTCTCCCGTCACGCGGTGGACTACCACAATGTGTCTCGGAGGACAGCCGCACCACCCACACGGTCCCTGACGGCTCCCGATCGTGCGGAGGTGGTACGACGTGGAGTGACGATTCCCCACACCACTCTCGAGCAACGAACCGTATCGGCCGGTGACCGGCGGATTACCGTCGCGAGACCGAAGGGTTTCACCAGGAGCGTCGAGCAGCACGGCGAGGACACCGTCCGACGCGCATTGTCCACTCGGGTCAGCCGCCCGTCGCGGGAGCAGAATCCCTCAACACCGAACACCCCCCGCGGTCCTTCGGTCCGATCGACACCGAGGACTGGCACCGATACCTCGCTCAGGGCCTCAAGTACAGGAAGGGACCGATCCGCGGACCAGCGAGCCCCCTCGTCCCGGGGCTTAGGTTCCACTGCCACGCCGAATACTACGAGGAGTGCACCAACACGCCCGGCCGTTGGGCGGGAGAAACGGGAGGATGTCGAGAACCCGTCGTCCAGTCGTCGGGGAGCATCACCAGGACATCTCAGAGGCTCCGGCAACTCCTTCGATCAACCTCCACAGCAGACCCGCAGTTCGACACAACGTAACGCCAGTGGCGGTTACGGTGACGGCTCCACCACCCCACCACCCCCAGCCGGATCTCGGCACGGTAGCGAAAACCTGCGAACCACGAACCGACCTCAACAACCGACTCGACAAATGGGCGCCGACAGAAGCGGGGTCAGAAAACCCGAAAAATCGGCGGGCAAACCCAGATCCACGACGATCCCCGGCAGGGCCGTGATCCACCCCGTGCCTCGGGGAGACAATCCCCAATCGCCGGCAAAAACAAACGACCGGTCGCGAGACGACCGGCGGAAGAAAAGACACGGTTCGACTGAAAGACCCAAATAGCCCACAACCTCGGGAACAGGTTCGCCCCGGCCCGGGCACTCGCCCGGACGGGGC
>CAZCEX010000130.1:0-9347 GCA_964497785.1 uncultured Thermoanaerobaculia bacterium
ACGCTCTCAGCGACCATGGTCCTTATGCAGTTTGGGATTTGATGACCGATGAGGAGAAATCGCTCGCGGCGCAGGCCCTGTGGCGCGACTCGGACCGAGAAGCGAGGGCGGCCGTGGAGATCACGCTCGCCAAGGAGCTTAAGTTCCGACCCGGGTCGGTGCGCAAGCTTCCTGCTGAGAAAATTGCTGCGCGCCTCGTGCGGATGGCGCCCGATCTCCCCGAAACCCTGCTCTTCCAGTACCTCTTTTATCTGCACATGTCCGAGCGCAGACCCGTCATGGTCGAGTTCCTCGATGCAGTCGGAGTGCCGCACGAGGATGGTGTGCTCGATCTGCCGGACGATGCAGAACCGCCGGCCGCTGAGGCGGTCGAGAAGGCGGCGCGGGCCTTGCTGAAAGCGCACGATCACCAAGCCCTCGTCTACCTGGCGACGCTGTTGGTCGCCGATGCGGACCTCTGGGCCGGCGTCAAGCCCGTCCTTGCAGAGCAGGACCTCGAGCAAGAGGAATAGGCAGCGGCATTTTTTAACAGGAGGAAACAGAGGAAACAGAGGCAGGGAAAATTCTCTGCGATCTCTGCGTGCTCCTGTTCAAATGCGCTATTGCAGGCTTAGCGGTTGCGAAGATCGTTGCGACTCTTTCGGTGCCCCTTCTCGATCGGGGAGAGGGCGGCGTATTTTTTAACAGGAGGGCGCAGAGGACGCAGAGGTAGAAGGTCCAGGAGCGATTCCCTGTTACCTCCTGTTTACCTTTCGGGTGGATTGCTCTACTCCCGGTACGTTGCGCTATTACGGGCAGTCTCGTGCACGGTCACGGCTTCGAGTTTGATTCCGTCGGGTAACCCGGTCCGGATGCGCTCGAAGAAGGCGAGGGCGAGATTCTCTGCGCTCGGGATGACACCCTGCAACCAGGGAACCTCGATGTTCAGGTGGCGGTGGTCGACATCTGTGACCACAGTTCGGTTGATGATGTCCTTGAGGTCCTTCATGTCGACCAGATAGCCGGTCTGCGGATTGACGTCACCGACAACTGTCACTTCGAGTGTGTAGTTGTGGCCGTGGCCGTGTGGGTTGTTGCATTTACCATAGGTCCGGCGGTTCCAGTCGTCTGACTGGGCCGGATTGTGCAGCCTGTGCGCGGCCTCGAAATGGACTTTGACGGTGACGGACGTGGGCATTGGGCCTCCAACTTGAAATGAGGATACCCCAACAGATGTTGCGACAGAGGATGAATCCCAGTAGGGTAGGCGGTCGATGGAAACGGTGAGACCTGAATCCGAGGTTCGATTCGAGAGATTGCGGGCGCGCATGCCGCCTCCGGCGCCGGCGTGGATGCTTCGATCGCTGCGGGTGGTTCCGGTCATCGTCGTACTCAATGCTATTGTCTTTTTGGCCTGGCAAGTCGCTCGGGTCGTTCCCGATCTGCAGGTTTTCCTGATCAACAATTTCTTGATCAGTTGGGTCCACCTCGTACATGGTCACGTGTGGACCGTGGTCACGGCAGCGTTTTCGCACTCGGAGTGGTGGCACTTCGGCATCAACATGGTGGTTCTGTGGAGCTTCGGAAGCGTTCTGGAGCGGCTGCTCGGGTGGAAGAAGTTTACGGGGCTTTATCTCGGAGCGGCCGTATTTTCGTCTCTGACTCACTGTTTCGTATCCTTGGCCATGGGTCGGGCGAACGTGCCGGCCCTCGGGGCGTCAGGCGCCGTCTCTGCGCTGCTGGTCGTCTATGGTCTGCTCTTCCCTCGGGCCCGAATTCTCGTCTTCGGCATGATTCCCGTTCCGGCATTGGTGGGCGTTCTCTTCTTCATCGGGCTCGACCTGTGGGGCCTTATCGCCCAGGGCCAGGGTGGTGGACTCCCGATCGGCCATGGGGCCCATCTCGGAGGGGCGTTGGCGGGCGCGGTGTACTGGCTGGTCGCCCTTCGGGGTCGTTATCAGCCCGAAGAAAGTGCCCGGCCGGCGCCGGTTCAAGGGCTTGGCATGACCGCGCACGAGGCCGAACTCTTCGACCGCTTGCGGACCAAACTCGCCACCTATGGGCCCGAATCTTTGTCGCCGGAAGAAGCGGAGTTTCTGCGAAGCATTCGTGAACGGGCTCTGCGCTAGCCGTCATTGTTGTGTGGGCTGACCTTTCGGGTTTGGCGTGAATGCAACGAAGTTATTGTAAGACCGTAGAATGACTGGGGCATTGATGTTACGACGTAACGGATTGACGTTTTTTTGTGTTCTCCTGGCGGCCCTGCCGCTGGGAGCGGGGGACGAGACCAGGAAGTTTTCCGGCGAAGCTTCGGTCAACGTGATCGAGGTTCCGGTACGGGTTTTTGACCCAAAAACTGGTGACGCCATCATCGGTCTGACACCTGGAGATTTCTTGATCTTGGAGAACGGTATCCCCCAAGAGATTTCGAACTTCTCGGAGCTTGGCGGGGCGGATTTTCGTGCTCCCGAAATGACCGACCAGCCGGCGGCGCAGCGGGCGCTCCAGACACGACAGGTGATTTACTTCCTCGACCTGTATCTCATGAAAGGGCTCGAGCGCGACCGAGCGCTCGAGGGCCTGCGCGCTGCACACTCCACCGGATTCGACGGCACTGAAGAGGTGTCGATCGTGACCTTCGACGGCACCTTGAGGACGCACCTCGACCGCAGTCGGGACCGACGCCGTTTCGGGCGCGCCATCGAAGAGGTCGCGGATCTCAGGGCCCGGGGGCTTGACCAGGCGGTGTCCTTCACCAGCGCCCTGTCCGATGGGCCGGTGTCCGGTGAAAGGGATCTCAACTACTACGAGCGAAGACAACGAAACCAGGAGTTCGTGGCCGAGCTCGACAGGCGCGTTCAAAGGGTGGGCGATGCCATTTCAGTGACGATGTCCCGGTTCGACCGGGCAGAGGGGCGCAAGGCGCTCGTTGTATTCACACCCGGTCAGCCGGATACGAATTGGGCGCCCTCCTATAGGCCGGTCGATTTCCTCTACGGTGACGTCGAGTATCCGTCCCAGGAGCTGTGGCGTGGAGTTGCCCTGGAGGCTTCGGACCTGGGGTTCACGCTTTTTGTCGTTGACACCTCCGGCCTCGGCTCACAAAACCCTGGTGAGGCCACAGAGGGTGTGGATACCAGGAACCTCGCTATCGGTGAGCTCTCCGGCTCGGCCGCCGAGCCCAACAGCCGGGACAGGGCCGCTATCCAAACGGCGACGCTCGACATCTTCGGGGAAGAGGCCATCCAACCGGCGAACCTCGGTCAGTGGTTGGAGCGGACCCGAAAACGCACCCTTATCGCGGCTGCGGATCTCAGCGGCGGTCAGGCGTACTTCACCGCCAATGCAGCGGTCGCCATCGAAAGTGTCGACCAAGATCTCCAGCACTGGTACTCCCTGGCTTACGTGGTGGAGCATGGCGGTGACGGGCAGGAGTACACCATCGAGGTGAGCTTGCCGAAAATGTCTCATGTCAAGCTCCAGCACCGGCAGTCCTACGTGGATAGGCCGCCGTCTCAACGAGAAGCGGAGCGCATGCGTTCGGCGATGCTCTTCGGGGGAGACGCCAACCCGCTTGGCATTCGCGTCGAGGTGGGAGACTCGGATTCTCGTTTCCGCCTCGGTGCGGTGGGGTCGAAGAGGGTCCAGGTTCCGTTTGTGGTCAAGATCCCGATCGGTCGGATCGACATGGTTCCGCGTGGCGACGTCTACTGGGGTAAGGTCTTGATCACCTTCTTCGGCAACGACGAGCACGGTAACCAGAGTCGAATCGCCAGCCAGGAGCAGCCAATTGTCGTCGCCGCGGAGGAGTTTCACCGAGCGGCGTCCAGCGGGTACTTCACCTACAAGATCACGGTCGAGGTCGAAGGCGGAGACCAGACGGTCTTCGTCGGCGTCAAGGACGAGATCAGCGGCAAGCTCTCTATCTCGCGCCAAGAGTTCAGCTTCTGATCTTTTGGTTGTGCCTGAACTTCTGAGTTGAGAGGACCCTCGTGGCCCGATTCCACGGGATGATCTCACCTCAATAATCGACTGTCATCCTGAGTGCCGAACGAAGGATCCCTCGGGCTCTGGCAACCGCTGCAACCGAGGGTTATCCATCGACGGTTCGTCAGAAAGACACCTCGTGATTGAGGTGTGTCATCGGAGTCTGGAACCGATGCCGTCTTCATCCTCCAACACGCTTCCCGGCAGGGCAGCCACTCGGAATCGCCACAAACGGGTGTCTCTGCGGGAGTGCAGTCAATTGGCGGTCTCATGGTGTAATATCAAAAATGGAGGCAACGATGTCAATCAAGTGGGTAGGGTTGAGAATGGGTATCCTTCTCTCTCTCTCTTTGTATTTGTGAGTCCAGGCGCCGAGGCTGTCAAGGTCCTGGTCGAAAAACCTGCCGACGAGCCTGCGAGGGGAGAGGTCCTGGTTCATCAAGACATTGCCCCAGAAGCCCTCGAACGGCTGCGGGCCACGGTCCTCACCGAATACGCGACGTCAGTCCTCGTCGACATTGCGGACGATGACCTCAACGCTGCCACTGACGCGGCGACCGACCTCCGCCTGCGGCTGATCCTCCGCGAGGATTTCGACCGGATTCGCATCAACGGATACGACTATCCGTCGGGGACCTCGTGCCCCGACATGCCTGGAAACTTCACGATCTCCGACTACACCGGCGACGTCGGCCTGTACCTCGTGCAGACAATCGGCCCGCCGACGGCGGAGTGGAGCGCCGCAGTGGCGGCGGCCGGTGAGGTGATCCACTTTCTCCCGTGCAATACTTATCTGATCAGGGCAAACCCGGCACGAGTGAGTTCCCTGATAGACCTGCCGGCCGTCCAGCACCTCGAGGTCTACCAACCGGCATTTAAGGTTCATCCGCGCCTCGTCACGGCGCCGAGGGCGTTCAAGGCGATCGTCCAGCTCGACTCGGGCCAGGATCTCGAGAGCATTACTGCGGCCGTCGAGGCGATGACAGGGTCGAGGATCACGCGGTCGGAGGGCGGCCCTTTGGAGAACGTCCTGGTTCACATTACCCCTGATCAGATGCGATCCCTCGCCAGGAGACCGGAGGTCCTTTGGATTGAGCCCTACACCCGCCCGGGATTCAGCGACGAGCGCCATGCGATGGTTGATGCCGCCCAGCATGATCATGACAAACCAGATCCGGTTGGCACTGGGGTGCGTTACCACACCTGGCTTTCGAATCAGAACTTCTGTACCAATGGTTTTGCCCCAACCGGGTGTATCAGCTACTCGACCAAGGTAGCGGTATTCGATTCTGGGCTCGACAAGAATTCCTGTTACTCCATCGAGGATGGTTACGATGAGACTACTGGAATCTGCACCTGGAGTACTTCTGCGAATCCACCTCATTGGGACCATCATCCGGATTTCGGATTGCGGGAGGAGCGGTTCTTTTGTATCGAGCTGTCCGACGGCACTGGAGGTTTTCGTAACGGATGCCGAGTCCCACCGAATCCTCCCGGCACTTACGAGGACGTTTTCCTTTTCTCCGATATTCAGCCCGCCCACGGAACCGCTGTTGCCTCCCTGATCGCAGGTGATCCTTTTGTCGGACTCGCTCAGACCGATTCTTCGGGTTACTACGAAGGTACCGGTATTGCACCGACTGCGCGCCTGATAGCGGCCCGCCTCTTTGACGAGCAGATCAACAGGGCCCCCGAGTTCTCACCGAACGATTACGAACGACTGATGGCGAAGGTCTACGGCGCCGGCGCCCGTTTCGCCAACAACAGCTGGAATGAGTATGCCAACTGGGACGACGACGGCGACATGAACCCCCTGTGGCCGGAGCTGAAACATGCAGTTAGCTACAACGCCTTCTCGCAGATGATGGACATGCTCGTACGCGACGGTGACGGGGGCTTTGACGAGTTCAACAAACCGATCACGATCGTCTTTTCGGCTGGCAACTATAAACGCAAAGCAGGGGTCACTGAAGACCCCAACCCGAATTCCCTTGTCGTCGCGCCGGCCAACGCCAAGAACATCCTCAGCGTTGGCGCCTCCGACGGCTGGGAGGATCCGTCCGAGGGCCCCCGGTGTTGCTATCAGTACGGAGACGAGGCGCACGACTGTGACGGCCCGGCGCACCCCGATGACATTTCGAACGTGCTCTGGCTATCGATGCGCGGCACGGGGACGGCGATCGACCGCTTCAAACCGGACCTGGTGGCGCCGGGCCTGCGCTTGCGCGCGGCTCTGTCGAGAGGCGCAGAGCCCGCCGTCTTCGATTACACCTGCTTCGGGGGTACCAGTGGCGCTGCCCCTCAGGTCACCGGCGCCGCTGTGCTCGTCGATGCATGGTACGAGCACACCTACGGCGTGCACCCCTCACCGGCGATGGTCAAGGCGCTGCTCACAGCCCATGCCGCCGACCTCGGGAGCAACGGTGAGGCAGGCATTGACCGTCTCACCGGTCAACCTCTCCCGCATTCCCCTTCGCTTGCTCAGGGTTGGGGCAGGCTTGACCTTGACACCCTCTTGTCCCCGCAGGTTGAGACGCGAGTTTACGACGAGGATCACACGCCAAGTGGACCGATGCGTTTTAAGTGTGGTCCTGGATTCCGGAGCATCGACCTCCAGGTCGACGACCTCGGTGAGCCGATGATCATAGTTCTGGCCTATACAGACCGCTATGGTGCGCCGAACGCGCAGGAGCCGGCCGTCAACAACCTCGACTTGAAGGTGATCGACGGTTCGGGATCGACCGGGTCCCACTATTACGGCAACCTTTTTGCAGCTGGAAGTGCCTTGTCACGCCGTTATGTGGGATTCCACCGGACCCCGGCAACCGATGACACCAACAATATCGAGATGATCCGCATCGATCCGGCGCAGATCGTGAACGGCGATTTCACGGTGCTAGTCAAGGCTCTGCCCCTGGGCGGCAAGGCTGTGCCGGGGCTCGACCCCTCATGTAGCGCTAACCAGGACTTCGCGTTGTACGTCTACAACGCGGGGGTTGCGGAATGACTATGAGGGATACAATCCTCTGGTCTGTCTTCCTGATCTGGGTGGTTTTCTTTTGTATTTCGGCGGTTCTAGCCTCGGATTACGAGATTCAACGCGAAGGTCTGGTTGCGCTTTATGACAGCGCGAACGGACCCGAGTGGTTCGAAAACCGGAACTGGGCTACCGACGCCTACTACTGTGGGTGGTACGGAGTGGCGTGCTGCGGTCAGTGGTGCTGGCCCGGACACCAAGTACAAAGTATACTCCTCTCGGAAAACAACCTGACCGGCGTGATTCCACCGGAGATCGAAAACCTTGTGGATCTGGTGTTCTTGGAGCTTCAAGGAAACCGTTTGAGCGGCGAGATCCCGCCCCAGATTGGTACCCTTTTTCACCTCCAGGAACTCTGGCTGCGAGAGAACGATCTCACCGGTCCGATTCCAGATGAAATCGGGGATCTCCAGGGACTTTTTTTCCTTCTCCTTGGCGAGAATCGACTGTCTGGGCCCATACCCGATCGACTGTTGAATCTCGTGCACCTCTGGGTCCTCGACCTCGGCTCTAACGAGCTGAGTGGTACTCTTCCCGTCGGATTCTCCGCCACAAGGGGGCTTTCGTATGTTGGCGTCTTTTCAAACAGGCTTGAAGGGCGTCTCCCTCCTGATCTGCCGAGCATACTCGGCCTTCAGCGCCTCGGGCTGCATTCGAACATGTTTTACGGCCCGGTACCTGAACGGATTGTGGATCTACCTGTTCTGGAGTGGGTCGACCTCCGCTGGAACGCCCTCTACTCGGACGATCCGGAGGTCGTCGCATTCCTCAATGCTCGCCAGGAGGGCGGCGACTGGCTGTCTACCCAGACAATCGCGCCCGAGGGCCTGACGGGCCGCTTGGCGGCCGATGGCAGCGCACAACTCAGCTGGCTATCGGTCGCCTACCAGGACGACCCGGGTGGCTACGAGGTTTCTTACGCGCGCTCAGGTGAGGATTGGCAGCTCGTCGGTACCATCGACTCCAAGACTGACACCGCCTTCACAGTCAACGGGCTCGAAGACGGGGTCAGCCACCATTTCACCGTGCGCACCTTCACCGAGCCGCATGAGAACAACAAGAACCGCGTCGTCAGTGAACCCGCTCAAACTCTGACTCTCAGCTCAGCCGGTCAGCTCGTCATACCCGCCGTTGCCCGCGTGCGCGGCGTCGGCGTCTTCTTCAGCTCGAGCCTCACTGTTTACAACTCCCGAGACAGCGACCTCGAGATCGGCCTCACTTACACCCCCCGCGTCGACGTCGGTGGATCCCCGCTGACAGCTACATGGGAACTCGCGGCCGGCGCCGCCGAGACTGTTGACGACGCCCTCGAATACTTCTTCGGTTTCACCGATGAGCAGCGCTCGGTGGGCAGCCTCGTACTTTCGGTCGGTGACGTTGATCCCGAAAACCTCATGGTGCAAAGCGTCGTCACCGCCCACCACGGCGATGGCGACGCATACGGCCAACTCTTCCCCGCCTTCACATTCGGCGATGCCATCCATTCCGGCCAGGCGGGCCATCTGCATACCACCGTCGACGCCTCGCGCAGCCGCGTCAACGCCGGTTTTATGGCCCTCGAAGAGCAGACCTCGGCAAGAGTGAGGCTCGTCGACCCGATCGGTCACCCACTCGGCGGAACGGTCTTCGAGTTTGCCGGCTCGGTGGGCGACAACCACCAGCTCAACGATGTTTTCGCCGTATTCGGAGTCGAGCCGGTAGCCAATACGCTCGTCGAGGTCACGGTCGACGGCGGAAGCCTGCTCGCCTACGCCTCCGTGCTCGACGGCACGGCGGATAGTCCGGGCACCAGCGACCCGACCACCATCCTGCCGTTCACCGGCGGCAGCGACGAGGTGATGCTGCTCGAGATGGGCAGCATTCAGGGTCACGACGAGTTCGACGGTTCGGCGAGCATCACCAATGTCTCCGAGGGGGAGGCGGTCATCACGGCTTCGTTCTTCGAACGCGGCCTTCCAGGTGAAGCGGCTTCCACCGAGTTCACCCTTCAGCCAGGCGCAACCTGGGGCTCAAGCCGGGTCATCGGCGATCTTTTTGGTATCGAGGGTGTCGTCGGCACGACCGTGCTGAGTACGGTCGGCGGTTCGGTCGCGGCGACGGGCCGGGAGTACTCGATTGAGCGCGACGCGAATGGAGAGGTCGTCGGCACCGCGGGCCAGCTCGTCGACGGGCTGACCGACGCCGACCGTCTCGACCCGGACACCGCGTGGCACTTCATCGGCCTGCGCCAGGACCGCGAGGCCGGTCGGGAGCGTACGAACTTCGCCGCCTTCAACCTGGGCAGCGAAAGTGTGACATTGACGGTCGAGCTGTTCGACGCTGCAACAGGTGAGATCGAAGGGAC
>CAZCEX010000131.1:0-9337 GCA_964497785.1 uncultured Thermoanaerobaculia bacterium
GGGAAGGAGTAGAAGGTTCCGCCCGGCTCGTCGATGATCACGCCGTCGAAGGAGCGCAAGAGCTCCATGAGCACGTTGCGGTTGTTCTCGAGCGTCATTCGCATGTTGTTGACGCTCGACTGGATGCCGTTGATGGCCCCGACTGCGGCGTGCTGCAGCAGCGCCGAGGGGCCCGATGTCTCGTGGCCTTGGATATTGGTCATCGCTTCGATGACCTTGGTATTGCCGACCGCCCAGCCGATGCGGAAACCGGTCATGGCGTACTGCTTGGAGACGCCGTTGATGATGATGAGCTTCGAGTTGTCGGTGCGGTCCTTGGTGAACTCGTAGCAGTTCACCGGTTCGCGCCCGTCGAAGATGAGCCGGTGATAGATGTCGTCCATGATGAGCCACAAACCGCGTCGTTCACAGAAATCGACCACGTCGGCGATGAACTCGGCCGGGTAGACGGCGCCGCTGGGGTTGTTCGGACTGTTGAGGATGATCGCCCGCGTGTAGGAGCCGGTGACCTGCTCGATGTCCTGGATGCGCGGGATGAACCCACCGTCCTCCGGTTTCACCGGCACCGGCACGGCGCCGACGAGCCTGGCCATCTCCGGGTAGGACACCCAATAGGGGCAGGGGAAGATGATCTCCTCCTGCGGGTTGAGAATAGCGTGGAAGGCCGACATGATGGCCTGCTTGGCGCCGCCCGAGGCCATGACATTCTCCGGCGCCGGGCGGAAGCCGTAGAACTCGTCGGTGTAGCGGATGATGGCCTGCTTGAGCGCCGGGATGCCGTCTGGGGGCGTGTAGCGCACCTCCGCCGAGTTGAGCAGGCTGGTCGCGGCGAGCACCGCGTCGAGCGGCGCTTTGCCCTTCGGCTCTCCGCCGCCGAGGTGAATGACCGGATCCCCCTTCGCGCGCAGGATCGATGCGATCTCGTTGAGCTTGAGGGTGGCGGACTCGCCGATGGACTGGGCGATTAACGAGAGACTCATGAGCCGTCCCTTCTGCCGGCGGGACCTCCGGCCAGTGGATCGGGAATTATCGCAGACTCTCGTGAATATCTCCACAAGGACGAATTACACTGACTGCCATATGCAATCACTGGGCAGAAGATCCGAACGTGTCAAGGGCCTTCGCCGGAGGGTGCGGCGTCGCTGCGAAGGTGAGGTCGTCATCGACGGATCCAGGATCGTCGATGATCTGATGCGGTGGGGGGTGCCGATACGCGAGCTCTATCTTGCGGCGGACCTGGCTGGAGCAGAGGCAGTCGCCGGGTGGGTGGCCGCAGCCGCCGAGGTCTTCGTGCTCGACGACGGTGTCCTGGCACAGATCGCGCCGACTCGCAGTCCGCAGGGCGTATTGGCCGTCGTCGACGAGCCGTTGTGGGCGCCGTGGCACGGTCAACAAGGGGTGGCACTGTGGCTCGACGGGGTTCAGGACCCCGGCAACCTCGGCGCCATCATTCGGGTGGCTGCCGGTCTCGGCTGCGAGACCGTGCTGTGCGGGCCGGGCTGTGCCGACCCCTTCGGGGCCGCCGCAGTGCGCGGGGCGGCTGGCGCCGTCTTTCGGGTGCCGGTCGAGGTGGAGGTGAGCGCTGGTCCAACGGCAGACCTCGTACGCCGACATGGTGGGGAGGTTTGGGCGACCGGCGTCGGTGGCACGCCGCTCGAAGACTGGCGCCCAGCCCGCCCATTGCTGCTCATGCTCGGCACGGAAGGCCGCGGGCTCTCGTCGGACGCTCTTGCCTTGGCGGACGACATTGTGAGCATCGCGCTGGATCGAGGCATTGAAAGCCTCAACGTGTCTGTCGCGGCGGGTGTGCTCCTGGCGCGGACTCAATTTGGTAAATGAGACTCATTTTCTCTAAATGCCCATAGACCAGGAATAAAGAGTCGCTCAATAAAATAATATCCTGATATTCTCCCCTCAGGCCTTGACTCCAGGCTCCCCAGAACCCAATTTATATGATAGCGTTGAAATTTGACCGAGTGAACAATGACTCAAACCGGCTTTTCTGGCGTGGTGAGTCGTGGGATCGAGGAAGCAACTCCTGATTCCGGGAGTGGGAACTTCTTTCGATTCCTGAGGGACGGGCACGTACTGAGCGCGCTGTTGCGTGAGATCCTCGAAGAGAAGTTCCTGGGCGAGCTCAGTCAACATCCCCTGACCCGGGCGCAGTTCTGCTCCTTGAAGCTCATAGCGCTCAATGCTGGCCTCAAGATCGGCGAGGTGGCGCGCTGTGCCGGCGTTTCGCCGTCCGCCTGTACCAAGAACATCGACAAGCTCGAACGTCTGGGTCTGGTGTCCCGGGAACCGTCCCTCAGCGACCGAAGGGCGACGTTGCTCAGGGTCAACGAGGCTGGTCTCGATCTGGTGCGGCGATACGAGGCGACCAAGGCAGCCCAGGTGGCGCCCGTGGTCCAGGCCTTGGGCGGCACCAAGGCTGAGCAGCTGTGTGATCTCCTTGAGGAGGTGTGTCTCGGTTTACTCGAGATTGGTCACCGGAATCAGGGTCTCTGCTTTCGGTGTGCCGGGTATTACGAGGCCGACTGTTCGGTCGGAAGAGCACGGGGTACGTGCGCCCTGCGGATAGACCGCGACGGGTGTTCGGGCGGGCTCAGATCTGGAGGCGAAGGCCCCGCAGTCAGCGGGGCCGTGCCTGGAAGGAGTGTTTGATGAGGTACTGGCGGAAACCCCTGGACATCGACCAGGTCACCGTACCGCACGGCACGGTGGTGATCATTGCCGACCGCTGTAAGGGTTGCGGTTTCTGTGTCGAGTACTGTCCCAAGGACGTGCTCATCATGTCGGAGACATTCAATCGCAAGGGTTACCACCCGCCGGAGGTCGTGCGTGATGGCGAGTGTGTCAACTGCAATCTGTGCGAGATGATCTGCCCCGATTTTGCCATCTACTGCGTTTCGGATACCGGCGCGCCGGCCGCTGGTGCGGCACTCGATCCGGCGGCCGAAAAGGCAAAGGAGGACCCGAATTGAAAACCGATGCCAAAGGTGTGTTGACGGGCGTTCACTACCTCGATGGTGACTATGCGTGTGGGGAGGGTGCGATGGCCGCCGGCTGTCGCTTCGTCGCCGGTTACCCCATCACGCCTTCAACCGAGGTGGTGGAGCGGATCGCGAGCAGGTTTCCGATGATGGGAGGGACCTTCATCCAGATGGAGGACGAGCTTGCCAGCATGGCGGCCGTCGTCGGGGCCGTCTGGACTGGCACCAAGTCGATGACGGTCACCAGCGGGCCGGGTTTCTCCTTGATGATGGAGAACATCGGCCTGGCAGCCATGATGGAGGCGCCGTGCGTCGTGGTGAATGTCCAGCGCGGCGGGCCCTCGACAGGCCTGCCGACCATGGTCGGGCAGGCCGACATGATGCAGGCGCGGTGGGGGTCCCACGGTGACTACGAGCTCATTTCGATGTGCCCGCAGTCGCCGCAGGAGGCGTTTGACCTGACCATCGAAGCCTTCAACCTCTCGGAGACCTATCGGGTTCCGGTGATGTTCATGATGGACGAGTGCGTTGGCCACATGACGGAGAAGGTCGTGATCCCGCCGGCCGAGGAGATCGAGGTCGTGCCGCGAGTGCTCACGGACAAACCACCGGGAGAGTATCTCCCTTACAAGCTCAACGGTAAGCCGGCGCCGGAGTTCGCACGCGCCGGTGATGGTTATCGCTACCACACGACCGGTCTGACCCACGATGAGCGTGGTTACCCTGACATGACCGTTGCGTGTCAGGAGGTCAATGTCAGGCACCTCATCGACAAGATCATCGACAACGAGGCCGACATCAGGCGCATCGAGGAGGAAGGGGTCGATGACGCCGAGGTCATCGTAGTGGCCTACGGCATCACGGCGCGGGTCACACGCATGGGCATCAGTATGGCGCGCAAGAAGGGCGTCAAGGTCGGTTTCATCCGTCTCATCGTCGTCTGGCCTTTTCCGGAAAAGCGTTTTCGCGAGCTGGCCGCGAAGGTCAAGGCCTTCGTTGTGCCCGAGATCAACTATGGACAGATCGTACTCGAGGTCGAAAGAGTCGCCGGAGGGAAATGCCTGGCGATTGGCGTACCGCACGGCGGCGGAGGCGTTCACGACCCGGTATCGATCTGCGAAGCCATCATGGGGGCAGTGAAATGAAAGCGGCGGCACCTCGAAAAGACGCAGCGGAGATGGATCACCCCATCGCCCCGTTCCTGCGAATGGACAGAATCCCGCACATCTGGTGCCCGACCTGCGGTATCGGCACGGTAGTCAAGTGTTTCGCGACAGCGCTCGAAGGCTCGGGGCTCGATCTCGACAAGACGGCAATCGTCTCCGGCATTGGGTGCACGGGCCGCGTGGCGGGATACATGAACCTCGACGCTTTTCACACCACCCACGGCAGGGCAATTCCTTTCGCCACCGGTCTGCAACTCGGCAGGCCGGAGCTCAAGGTGATCGTCTTCTCTGGAGACGGTGATCTCAGTGGCATCGGGGGGAACCACTTCATCCACGCGGCTCGGCGCAACATCGACCTGCTGGTGGTGCTCGTCAACAACTTCATCTATGCCATGACGGGCGGCCAGAACGCACCGACGACGCCGTTGGGGGCCCGGTCCTCGACCATGCCCTTCGGCAACTTCGAGGACCCCTTCAACCTGCCCCATCTCGCGGAGAGCTGCGGTGCGACCTATGTCGCTCGTTGGACGAGCCTGCACATCAGGCGTCTGACGAGAACATTCTCCGAGGCTCTCAACCGCACCGGATTCCGTCTGGTCGAGGTCATTGCCCCGTGCGCCACTTTGTACTCACGCCTCAACAAGCTCGGCAGCGGCCTCGATCTGATGCGCTTTTATCACGACAACGCGGAGATCCGCCACGATGCCGACACCCGCGATGTGGCAATCGGTTTCCAGGACACGATCACCTGCGGAAAGTTCGTCGACAAGCCGAGGCCCTCATTCAGCGAGCGTAAAGACGAGCACTACAGCAAGCTATTGGGGGACCGCTTCGTTCCCATGCCGCCTGATGGGGGGTGGCTCCATGAGTAGAACCGAGATTCGCATCACCGGTTTCGGAGGCCAGGGCGTCGTGCTCTCCGGCCACATCATCGGTCACGCGTGCGCGGTCAACGCCGACCAACACGCGACCATGATCCAGAGCTTCGGTCCGGAGGCGAGGGGTTCTGCATGCAGCACGACCCTGGCGGTTTCGGAGAGCGAGGTGCTCTATCCCTACATCACACGGCCTGACATTTTCGTCGTGATGTCGGCCGAAGGGTATGAGAAGTACCGCGACGAGCTCAAGGAGGAGGGAACTCTCATCTACGAGACCGACCTCGTCAAGGCGGATCTCAAGCCGGGCCAACCTTCCTTCGGATGCCCCTCGACGCGCATTGCCGAGAAGCTCGGCCGCACCATCGTTCAGAACATCGTCATGCTGGGGTTCTTCGCCGCGGTGACCGAGATCGTCCCGATTGACGCGATGCGTGAAGCAGTCCGCCACTCGGTTCCTCCCGGCACGGAGCAGCTCAACCTGCGAGCCTTCGACGCGGGAGTTGAGTACTACCAACAGGAATACGCCGATACGGACGGTGCTTCGGCCCAACCCGGCGAGACCCGTCAGGAGGACGAGAACGATGGACGTTCTGCTTCCGGAAACTGACCTCGAGACCGAGCCGAAAAAGGCGTTGAGAGCCCTCGTCATCGGGGGTGGCATCGCCGGCATTCAGGCGGCCCTCGACTTGGCCAACGCCCGAATTCCGGTGACGCTCGTGGAGAAGGGTCCTTCGCTTGGCGGCCGAATGGCTCAGTTGGACAAGACCTTTCCCACGATGGACTGCGCCATTTGAATTCTCGGGCCGAAGGCCATGGATGCCGGTCGGCATCCGCTCATCGAGATCATCACCAACGCCCAGGTCATCGGGTGTAAAGGGGAACCCGGCGACTTCACGGTGAAAGTGCGGAAAAGCCCGCGCTACGTTCACGAAGACCTGTGCGTGGCCTGCGGTCTGTGTGTCGATGTCTGTCCGCAGGTTGGTGGTAACGAGTTCGACATGGGTTTGAAAGCACGCAAGGCGATTTATCGACCTTTCCCACAGTCCGTGCCAGCGGCATACACCATTGACCGGAACGCCTGCCTGAACTTCATGAGTCACCTTACCGAACGGCAGAGGAAACGCATCGCCAAGATCGCCAAGCACAAGCAGAAGGTGGACCCGGATTACGTGCCCAATATCCTGGTTTGCAACCATTGCTCGGCGGCGTGTGACGTGAACGCCATCGACTTCGACATGCGTGCCGTGGAGACCGAGATCGACGCCGGCTCGATCCTCATCGCCGTCGGGTTCCAGGAGTTCGACGCCCGAAAGCTGGGCTCCTATGGTTACGGCCGCTATCCCAATGTGGTGACGTCTCTGGAACTCGAGCGCATGCTCAACGCGACTGGTGTGACCCAGGGTCATGTGGTGCGGCCCTCTGACATGGAGACCCCGAAGAAAATCGTCTTCATCCAGTGTGTAGGCGCCAGGGGCGAGGGCGGCCGGCCTTACTGCAGCCGCTTCTGCTGCATGAATGCGGTCAAGGACTCCATGTTGATGCGCCAGCACGATCCTGAGATCGAGGACATCACCATTCTCTACACCGATCTGCGGGCCTTCGGAAAGGGCTTCGACGAGTTCGTGGAGCGCTCTCGCGAGGAAGAAAGCGCGCTCTATGTACGTGGTCGCCCGGCAAAGGTCTACCACAACCCCGACGGCGACACTCTCGAGGTCTTCGTCGAGGATACTCTCGGCCACGAGCAGAAGCGTATCCCGGCTGACCTGGTGGTGCTGTCGGTGGCCGCAGCGCCCAACGACGGCGCCATCGAGCTCGGCAAGACCCTCGGCGTCCAGACCGATCGCTACGGTTTCATCGCCCCCAAGGACGCTGCCATCTCGGCTGTGGAGTCGACCCGCGAAGGAATCTACGTCTGCGGTTCGGCAGTCGGCCCGCAGGTGATTCCTGATTGCGTGGCTCAGGCGTCGGCGGCGGCCGCCCACGCTGGGCTTTACCTCACCGGCCACCGGGTCGAAGAGCACGAAAAGCCCGTAGAGCCCATGGACATGTCCGGCCCGCCGCGGGTCGGCGTGATGGTATGTCATTGCGGCGTGAACATCGCTGCGGTGCTCGACGTCGACGACCTCGCCGACTACGCTGCCTCGCTCGCCGACGTGGAGGTGGCCGAGTGCGACCTCTTTTCGTGCTCGTCCACCGGCCAGGAGGCCATGGTAAAGATGATCGAGCAGCACAAGCTGAACCGGATCGTCGTCGCAGCATGCACCCCACGCACCCACGAGCCGGTGTTCAGAGAGAGCTGCGCGCGGATCGGTTTCAACGCCTACATGCTGGAGATGGTCAACATCAGAGACCAGTGCTCCTGGGTCCATGCTGCGACCAAGAAGGAGGCACAAGAAAAGGCACGTGCGCTCCTCCGAATGGGCGTGGCCAGGGCCCGCTATCTCGAACCATTGAGCGCTGGAGAGGCGCCCATGACCCGGGCTGCCCTGGTGATCGGCGGCGGCATCGCCGGTATCCAAGCCGCAACCGATCTTGCGGTCCAGGGCTTTTCGGTGACTCTGGTGGAGAAGAGCGGCGAGCTCGGAGGCCGCCTCGCGGATCCCAACCTCAAGGTGCTGTATCCGACAATGCGGCCGGCCTCGGAGGTTCTGAAGGCGAAGATCAAACGCCTCAAAGAGAGTGGCGCCAGAATCCTGCTCGAGACCGAGGTGGAGAACATCACCGGCTTCGTCGGCAGCTTCAAGGCCGAGGTCAAGGGCACGTTCCGCGAGACTTTGCCGGTGGGGGCGGTCATCCTGGCCATCGGTGCCGACCTCTACGACCCAACCGCCGAGTACGGCTACGGGTCAAAGGCCAACGTGATCACCTCAGAGCAACTGGAGAATGTCTTCTGCTCGGACGGCGACCTGGGTTTCGGAGGGGACCCTCCGAAGACCGCCGCTTTCGTGCTTTGCGTCGGCTCGCGTGATCCGGAGGGTTTCCGCGGCTGCTCCCGGTACTGCTGTCCCACGGCCGTCAAGCAGGCCATCGAGCTGTGCGAGCGCGGCATCGACACCACTGTCTTTTACCGCGACATCCGAACCGTTTCGGCAGGCGCCGAAGAGATGTACCGCAAGGCGCGCGGCATGGGCGTGCTCTTTGTGCGCATCCCACCGGGGCAAAAACCCGAGGTGATCGGCAAGGGACGCGCTGAGGCGGTGCGCTGCTTCGACGACCTCCTGGGGCGGCGGCTCGAGGTGCCCTCCGATCTCGTCATCCTCAGCGTCGGCATGCGCGCCCGCCAGCCGGGAACCGCCCATTTTCACGACATGCTCAAGGTCAGCCTCGGCCTCGACGGATTCTTCCTCGAACGCCACCCGGAGCTGGCGCCGGTGGAAACCGCCGTCGAGGGTGTTCTCCTGGCCGGCACGGTTCAGGGACCGAAGGACATCGTCGACACCGTCGCCCAGGCCTCGGCCGCGGCGGCCAAGGCGGCTGTCTTCCTGGCCTACGAGCGGGTCAAGCTGGACCCGGCAGTATCCGAAGTTGACGAGATCCGCTGCCGCGGCTGCGGCCAGTGCGCCACCATCTGCGACTTCCAGGCGCCACAGCTGGTGGAGGTGGAGCCCGGTGTCCTGGTGGCCCGCATCAACCCCTCCTTGTGCAAGGGCTGCGGCACCTGTGCCAGCTGGTGCCCGTCCGGTGCGATCACCGCCAGGCACTTCACCGACCAGCAGATGAACGCGATGATCGACGCTTTTTTTGTAGATGATCTCCCTGGCGAGGAGGCCGCTCCATGACGTCTACCAAGAAAGTGGCCAAGTGGAACCCCCAGATCGTGGTCTTCGCCTGCAACTGGTGCTCCTACGCCGGCGCCGACACCGCCGGTGTGTCGCGCATCCAGCACCAGCCGCACTTCCGCATGATCCGGGTCATGTGCTCGGGTCGAATCCAGCCGGGCTTCGTGCTGCGGGCCTTCGAAAAGGGCGCCGACGGGGTCCTGGTCTCGGGCTGTCACTTCGGCGACTGTCACTACATCTTCGGCAACCACCGGGCGGTGGAGCAGTTCGACAAGACCATGAAAATGGTCCGATTGCTCGGCATCGAGCAGGGACGGCTGCGCCTCGAGTGGATCAGTGCAGCCGAGGGCGCGCGCTTCGCGCAGGTGATCAACGAGTTCATCGATCAGGTGCGTGAGCTGGGCCCGAGCCCGCTCAAGGCGGGTCGAGTGAACGTAGCGCAAGCTGAGGAGGCCTGCTGATGCAAGAGCTTGCACAACGAACCAGAGCCTGGGCCTGCTACGACTGCGGCAAGTGCACCG
>CAZCEX010000132.1:0-9316 GCA_964497785.1 uncultured Thermoanaerobaculia bacterium
GTCGCCATCGAAAGCACTCGCAAACGCTCTCTCATGCCCCACACCCTTTGCGATCAGACCCAGGTACTCCCGCAGCTGGGGGGACCTCTCGGGATCGCCGAGGACCATGAGGTGGACCAGGGCCCATGACTGCGCATAAAACCCCGGTTTCTTCGTTTTTTCGGTATAGAAAGGGTCCTCGTGATCGACCGCAAAGAGCACCTCGAGAGCAATCAACGGATTGTCGCGAAACCACGACAAATGCCTCCCAATCGGCTTTCCGAACTGAATGCGACCTCCACTCACGGTAAAGGTCTGGTACAGCTCGGCGAGGCCTTCCTCGGCCCACAGAGGCATTCGCCCCGGTCGCCGCGACAACCAGCAGTGCACGTACTCGTGGAAGACAACTCCGGAGTCGTAACCCGCCGTGCTGTCGAAGGCGATGATGTTCATCTCCCGGGTCGACCGGAAGAAACCACTGAGGGAGGCCGGCTCGCCATCCTCCAGGAACTTGAAGGGTTCGAAGGAACGATCGTTTTCGAAGAGGTAGACGACGGTCGGCACTCCCTCAACAGGTTCGGTGGAAGACAGACCAGCGAGCGCCCCTCGAAGCTCCTCGAGCTCGTTCGTCACCCGAACGGTTTTGCGCCGGCCGGCGTTGCTGAAGACCGTAAAGTGCATCGACGACGCTTCGATCCACCTGCCACCTACGTTGGGGACCGCCCCGGTCGCCGCTGACTGCGACGGGACAACACCGACCAGAGCCAGTGCGGTCCCGACCAATATCGCGCAGACTGCGATCCTCCGGCCACTCAAAGGGCACCAACTCGCTATTGAGGTCGCGCCTGATCCCAACATCCCTATCATTGTCGCCCGGACCTCCCCAGAATGGTACGGACAAATTTGCAATGGATACCTGTCTGAAAACGCAGCAGACCCTTTCAGCCTTTCCTTCGTATCACCCCTCATGACCCGGTCAACCATGGCCTTGAACGAGGTTGCCAACTCATGTCTGGACCCTCTGTGTGTGTGGTCGACCGCCGCACACCCAGCGGTCACTCCATCTTTCGGGAAGGGGATCATCATGAAACCGACGAGCATTATTCTACTGTTGCTGGTGACGGCATCGTCCTGGGGAGCCGATCCGCGCCAGGAGGACTGGTCAGGCGGACCCGGCGATGTCGGCCCTCGTCAAGACTTCGGCAGCTCGTTCGCCGAGTGCAACGGAATTTCCTGGCTGACGGTGCCCGGTCAACTCGCCCTTTCTTCGTGGCCACTCGACGACCCGATCCGCGTCGAACTGGCCGACTGGGGGCCTCGGGGCGCCTACGGTCTCGCCACCGTCGATATCGACGATGATGGGGATACCGACATCCTCGGCACGACAGATGCGAAGGCCGGCGTCCTCCTCTGGCGGAACGAAGGAACGTCGCCACCGTCGTGGGAGGTCATCGAGATCGATGGCGACTTCAGCGGGGGAACCTCATTGCACCCGGCCGACATCGACCTTGACGGCGATTTCGACATCGTCGGCGCGGCGCAGTCCCCGGGCCACAAGGTGAGCTGGTGGCGCAACGACGCCACTGACTTCAGGTCGTGGCAGCGCTTCGACATCGAGACCTTCTACCCCGTCGCCTGCAACGTCTTCGCCGCCGACGTCGATGCCGATGGCTGGCAGGACGTCATGAGCACATCGTGGTCCTTCGGAACTGTGAACCTGTGGCGCCTCGATGTCGGCGACGAGATGGTATGGACGCCGCAGACCCTCGCCGACGGTCAAGGCGGCGCCCACTCGGCAGTCGCTGAAGACCTCGACGGGGACGGCGACCTCGAGATCGTTGCTACCGCAGCCACCGTCAACTCGATCATGGTCTTCTGGAACGACGGCAACGAACCGATCGACTGGACCCGCGAGGTTCTGGGAGACAACCTCGTGGGGGTCCGTTATGCAGCAACGGCCGACATCGACGCCTCCGGTACTCCGGACGTGGTGGCGGCAGCGGCCGACGGCCAGGTCGTCTGGTGGGCGAACGACGGCGGTCCACTTTCGGGTTGGGCCCGACACACCATCGACACCGAGTGTTTCGGTGGTCACTGGGTGGACCTCGAAGACATCGACGGTGACGGCCATATCGACGTCCTGGTTGCCGCCTACGTCGCCGGTTCGATCCACTGGTACGGCAACGACGGCGAGGACCCGCCGAACTGGTCGAAACACACCGTGGCCGCATCCCTCAGTTCTCCCCTCACCGCAGTGGCCGCCGACATCGACGGCATGGGCGACCTCGAGGTCATCGGTTCGATCGCCGATTCCGGGGCTTTCGCCTGGTGGGAGGTCTCCGAGTTCGTCGCCACCGGCGATCTCACGAGCACCATTTTGGACCTCGGTGATCGGCTCAGGCAACCGGAGTTGACATGGCAAGCACAGGTCCCTCCTTCGACCACGCTGGAGATTGACGTCCGGACCGGGGACGACCCGGAAACGATGGGATCGTGGGAAAGAATCTTCGCCCCCGGAGCGCTGCCCTTCACCGCCGGCCGGTATCTTCAATATCGAATTCAGATGTCCACAGAGGACGCAGCCGTCTCACCCCTCGTCAGGGAAATCCGGGTCCGTTCGAAAGCGAGGGACGGAGACGAGTCCCAAAGGGCTCCCGGACCCATGGCCGCCCGCTGAGACAGGTTGATCGCGTGTGGCAGCCGCGAGGCCATATAGGGCAATTGAAACGCAAAGGCGCCAAGAGCGCGAAGGTTTTGTTTCATTTTTTGTGCTTTTCTTTGCGTCCTTCGCGCCTTTGCGTTTCAAATTCACGTCGCTGCGGTGAGCATCGACCTGATCTGTGGGGCTACCCTTGACGCGGGCTATCGAACAGCGACTGGAGCCCGCACCCGAAAAGCTGCGACGGCATCGGGAGAATCGTTCTTCTCGAGCTTCGCAGCCATGGCCCGAACGGCCTCACCCCACCCGGGCATCGTGGTCCAGGTACGGTGATCCGCTCGCCTGAGCCTGCACTCGGAAGACATCACGAAGGTCACGATGTCGGGCCTCAGGCGTCCCAGGCTGTCGACCGCCTCGACCTCGAGCCCGCCGTTGCATTTGCTCAACCCGAGCAAGCCGAAGATTTCTTCGTCTCCGGTGATCTCGAAGCAGGCGACTCTGCCCCTGCCGCCCTCCTGGAGCTCCTCCAACAGGCCTTCGACCAACGGGTGACCCGAGGCGAAGAAATCGATCGTCTCACGCGCCACCCCCTCCTCGCGGTCGAATGTGCCGAGGAACCGCGCCCCGGGTAGCACCCCGGGGAGCCGATCGACGAGCGTCTCGCCCTCGAGGCCGATGAACCAGCAGTCGGCGCCACTCTGCTGCTCGACCTCAAAGCCGAAGCGAGCCGCCGACCCAAGAACCACGGAGGCAGTGGTCGCCTCGAGCTCGGTTGGAACCCGGGCGAGAATCCCCGGCGCCATCGTTTCATCGTAGCGGTTGCGGTGGAGTTGGTGGTATACCGCTTCCTGGACTCGGGACCGCGCCTCGTCGGTCCGCAGCAGCACCTGTTCGAAAGAGTCGAGGCCGAGTTCCTCCGGCCCGTCGACCGCCGCCCGCTCGATCTCACCGGCGATGGCCTTGAGCTCGCGACCGAGGCCCCCGACCGACTCGCGAAACAGACCTAATCCCTCGTACAGACGAGGCACGACGCCGGCGACACCGCTGGGAGGACGAAAGTAGACGACCTCGGTCGGGTGATCGCGGCCGATACGATCAAGGCGCCCGATACGCTGCTCGACAACGCCGGGGTCCCACGGCAGGTCAAAGAGCACGAGCCGGTCACAGAACTCGAAGTTGCGCCCTTCGCCACCGCATTCGGTCGACAGCAATATCGACGGGCCGTCGGAGAGCCGAAACCTGGCCACCTCGACGTCCCGTCTCTTGGTCGGCAGGTCCTCGTGGAAGAGCCCCACCCGAAGGTGGGCACGCCGTTCGAGCGTTCTCTTGACCACCTCCAGCGTATCGCGCCGAGCCACGAATATCAGGCTTTTCTCACCTCGCCGCCTCCACTCCCCAACCGCCTCGACCAGCCAATTGAGGCGCGGGTCGCATCGGGTCGCCGCCGCGATCAGTGCCTCGGTTTCGGGATCCCTATCCTTGAGAAAATCGGTGAGACTCGACGGTGATGACGACGCCCTGAATATGAGCTCGGCTTTGCGCAGCTTCGCCGCTACGTTGGGGGCGGACCGCCGCCGCATGTTTTCTTCGAGCGCGCGCAACGCTGCCCAGCCAGCCTCGTCGATATCCACCGGCGCCGGAACCCGCTCCGGCCAGCCACCGATGTCGGCAGCCCGCGTCGCGCTCGTACAGGGGGGCAACGGGCGACCTTCTTCGAGGTACTCGAGCAGTGGCCTTCCTTCAGGCAGGTCTTCAGGGCGAAGAAGCTGAACCAGCCGCATGAAACCGAAAGCGTCGTCCTCGAGAGGAGTCGCCGTCAGCAGGAGGACGTGGCGTCCGCTTCCGGCGATCGGCGCGATCGAGCGATGCAGGCTATTTCCCGCGTGACCCGGCAAACGCTGCAGATGGTGCGCCTCGTCGACGACGAGCAGATCGATACCGGCAGCCACGGCCATTTCGACGAGGCGTGGATTCTGAGCCAGGTAGTCCTGAGAGACGATCGTCCTCCGGTGGACCTCGAACGGGTTGAAATCCGGGCCCTGGTCGCGCTCAACCTCTGCAATGCGTTGGTCGTCGAGCAAGACGAAAACGTGGTGGTGCTTGCGCCAGAGCTCTCCCAGCCACTGAACTGTCAGGCTTTCTGGAACGACCACCAGGATGCGCTCGGCGCGGCCGGTGTGGATGAGCCGGTTCATGATGAGACACGCCTCGACGGTCTTGCCGAGGCCGACGCCGTCGGCCAGCAGCCAACGCACCGGGTCCGTCGCGCACGCGGCTTGTGCGGCGTGGAGCTGGTGTGGGTAGAGGCGAATGCGCCCACCGAGAAAGGACCCAAGCCCGTCGGCCTCGCGCAGGCGCTCGAGCTTCATCGCATGCAGACGATTGACGAAGTCCTGTAGATGGCCGATCGTACCTTTGACAAGCATGTCGACTGGCGACTCGTCGACAGGTACGGGCCAGAAATCTTCCTCCGACACCTCGCGGCCGTCGACGAGCCGCCATCGACCGTCTGACATAGCGGCAGCGAGCTCTGCCATCGCATCGTCGGACACGAGACGGATGTACAGGCCTGGGACCAGGTCAAAGGGAACCAGAGCGTCAGCGTCGGGCGTAAACACCAGCGATTCTTCTGCCCCGGAGAATGCGACGACGAGCTGTCGCGAATCGCTGGTCACAACTCTTCCCACCCCCAGATCAGGGTTGAAACGGTGGACGACAAAAACACCCGATCGCAACATCGCCGGGCATGGTAGCAGGAGCCTGTGGGACCGTTCCCTCAAAATGGTGCGCGAAGCGCATCATCCTCGTGAGGTGGGCCGGACTTGCTCCCAAACAGCTCTCGTTTGTAAAACCAATCACCGGCAAATCCGGCCCACGTCACGAGTCATGATAATCTCGTCGGGAACCGAGAAACGGAACCGAGATTGGAACCGAGATTGCCGTGAACCAGTCCAGGAACATCACCGACGAGTACCCGGTGGAAACGATGCTCGCGTCTAGTCCCCAGACGAGCGTTTATCGTGCCACCGATCCAAAGACCGGCCGCGACGTCGCTGTCAAGCTCCTGGCCTCGGACGGCACCAATGGAGAGACTGGCGAACGACAGCACTTTCTGCGCGCCATGGGAGCGGTGCAGTTTCTCCGTCTGCCGGCTTTCCCCGAGCTCTACGATTTCGGTCTCACCGACGATCAGGGCGCATTCATGGTGATGGAGTGGGTAGACGGTGTGAACCTCACCGAGCTGCAAGGGGGGCCACCCCAACACATCATCCGCCCGGTGATCCAGGTCGCCGAGGCCCTCGAAGCGCTCTCGATGGGTGACGTCTTCCACCACAATCTGTCGCCGACAAACATAGTGGTCACCTCGGGCACGGATGGCGAGGCAGCCAAGATCATCGGCTTCGGAACCGCCGCCTACCTCACCGAGATCGCAGCCGAGACTATGCTCGGCCACTCGCCCGACAGTGACCCATGGATCGCACCGGAACGCTTCGACCCGGAAACCGCAGCGAAAACGCCCGGCGCCCAGTCCGACATCTATTCGCTGGCACTCATCACGACCGAGATGCTCGGAGCCAAACTCGAGCGCAGCAGCTCCGGTGAACCCACTGTCCGCCTCGGCCCCGACCTGCGGACCCGGCTCAGCAACCCCGAGCAACTCGAGGAGGTCCTCAGCGGCGCTCTGCACGTGGCGCCGGAAGAACGCACCACGACCTACCCACTCCTGCGTTTGGCGTTCGGGGCCGCCGCCGCCGAGCTCTCCGAGCCTTCCAACGAGCGACGAAGTGACCCCGACCCAAATGAGGTCACGGTGCTGATACCAACACCCGGAGCAAGCCCCTCTCCCCCTCCGCTGCCTGGAGATGACGGGGTCAGCCCTGACTCCGAGGCCGAAATCGAGCCAACTCCCCCACCCTCAGTCGCACCTGAATTCTCAGGCGACGAGACCATAGTCCTGTCTTCTTCGGTTGACCTGGACGACACCGATCCCGATCTCGAGTACCCGGCGCCGTCCTTCGACCCCAACAAGACCGACCCGGTGTTTCAACCCGAAAAGCTGCGACCGCCACCGGTTTCAACCCAACCCCCGCCGATCGAGGACAGCCCCGTCGTTGTCGCCACACCACCAAAGTCCTCACGAAAGAGCCGCACCGTCGCCATTGCGATCGCGGCAGCCGTGGTCGTCACCCTTGTCGTCGGCGGCGGTATCGCTCTCCTGCTCCATCTGGCGAACCGTGCAGAGGCGCCGGCGGTGGCCGAGGTTGTCCTGCCTACCCCCATTCCAGCCACACCAACACCCCGACCGACACCCGAGGTCGCCCTGACGAATTCTGCGCTCGACGAGGCCGACGCCCTGCTGCTCGCGGGGGACATCGAAGGCGCCCGCAGCGTCCTGGCCGAAATCCCGCAAGAAACGATCGACGCATTCACCGAGGATGAGTCCGAGATCTATACCGGCATCGTCAACGCGCTGACGGGGACCCGCCTCGACGCCGCAATCTCAGACCTCGAAGGTGGCCTGCGTCACGGCAGCATCCGAATGCTGAAACGAGCCATCGCCGGCCTGGCGCGCTTCCAACCGCGGGACTATGCCGACAGACCCGGGATCTCTCAAAAGCTCACGCGGGCGCAAGCGGCCCTTGAACTCCACACCCGGCTCTGGAAGGATCACGAAGCTGGAAACCACAGCAATGTACTCGAGCAGGCCGCCACCCTGATCAACCTGCTCCCCGAATACAGCACCCCCTATACCTTCCGGCAAGAATCTGCAGCGGCCCTCGAGAATGCCTCTGACAAAGCCGCCATGGCCGGTGATCTCGACGAAGCCGAGAGCTTACTCGCCCCGATCCGGGATTACTGGCCCGAACGCGAAGGGCTCAATGCGCGGCTGTCGACGATCACAAGCTCGCGGGAGAAGATGGAAACGCAGCTCAGCATCATTGAATCGGCCCTGACGAAGGGCTGGGATGGCGATCCCGCTGCAGGCCTCGAGATCCTGAACGGTGTGTCGCCGCTTCCGCTCCTCAAGCCGCGATTCGAAAAATCCCGGCTGCTGCTCGAGGAGCAGCTTGCGGACCTCGACGGCCAGCCGCCACACCTCGAGCTCTCCGGGGACGTCAAACCGTCATTCAAGAAGAAACGAACCGTCGAAATCGAGCTCGTCATCACCGACGATTATCGAGTGACCGAAACTGTGGCCTTCCTCCGGCCGAAAGACGCCTCCTCGTTTTCGAAGATCCCTCTCAAACGGGCGGCGGCGGCCGATCACTACGTGCTCGAGGTCTCCCCCGAGGTTCACAACGGCGACGACTTCTCGGTCTACTTCGAGGCCACCGACACCTCCGGCCACACCGCGCGGCTCGGCGACCCTCAAGAACCCCTCGAGTTCACACGCAAAAAGGGCCTCAAGGCGATTTTTGGAAAATAGGCAACAACGGTGGCCGAGCCACGCACCAGTCAGGTTGATCGTAAATGGCTATTGGAAGGCCATATAGGGCAATTGAAACGCAAAGACGCAAAGAGCGCAAAGTATTAATTCAAAATGTTTCGTGCCTTTCCTTCGCGCCCTTCGCGTCTTTGCGGTTCAAAAAGTACCGCTGCGGCGATCACCAACCCAGAATGTAGGGAACCCTGTGACAGTGAATTTTAGGGACTACGCAGCCTCGAGTACTTGGGCCCTTGACCCGGACATTGTCTTTCTGAACCACGGGTCGTTCGGCGCCTGTCCGCGCCGGGTACTCGAGAAACAAGAAAAGCTTCGCCGACAGCTCGAATGCGAACCGGTGAGGTTTTATGTACGCGAGCTCGAGCCGTTGCTCGATCGTGCCAGAACCGAGCTCGCTGCCTTCGTCGGCGCAGATCCCGAAGGTCTCGCCTTCGTCAACAATGCCACCACAGGCGTCAACACGGTACTCGCCTCCTTTCCCCTCGAACCTGGCGACGAGGTCATCGTCACCGACCACGAGTACGGCGCCTGCAGCAATGCTGCCCGCTACTGGGCGACTCGTGCCGGCGCTGCGGTCACAGTCGCGGCTGTTCCATTTCCCATCCATTCACCGCGTGAGGTCACCGAGGCGATTCTCGAGGCGATCACCCCACGAACCCGCCTCGTACTCATCGATCACGTGACGAGCCAGACCGGGCTCGTCTTCCCGCTCGCCGAGCTGGTATCGGACCTGGAGCAAAGAGGAATCGCAGTGCTCGTCGACGGCGCCCACGCGCCGGGTATGCTGGATCTCGACATCACAGAGCTGGGGGCGTCCTTTTACACCGGAAACTGCCACAAATGGCTTTGCGCGCCGAAAGGCGCCGCATTCCTCGCCGTTCGTGAAGACTGGCGCCACAGAATACGACCGCTGGTCATCAGCCATGGCGCCAGCGTACCAGTCGGTCCCAAGAGCAGATTCCGGCTCGAGTTCGACTGGGTTGGCACCGACGACCCAACGCCGTTCCTGTCGATTCCGACCGCCCTCGAAACCATCGGCTCTCTCGTCGACGGGGGCTGGCCCGAAGTTCGTGCGCGCAACCGGGCCCTTGTTCTCCACGGCCGGGATGTGCTCTGTTCGCGGCTCGGCATCGATCCACCCTGCCCGGACTCGATGATCGGCTCGCTGGCAGCCATTCCCCTGCCCGACGGAGTGTTGGAAACAATCTCCTCACCGCTCTACAAGGACCCGA
>CAZCEX010000133.1:0-9307 GCA_964497785.1 uncultured Thermoanaerobaculia bacterium
AAATGTTGGATATAAATACAAGAATTCCCAATGGATACCGTGAAAAAGAAGTAGAAATTAGAAATTTGATCTCAGGTCAATTGAATCGTGGGAAAGTTGATTTCCAGATTACCATCGAAAGTTCAGGTGAAGCATCCAATTATTCCATTAACAAAAGCCTGGCTCAAAAGTATTATAAGGAGTTAAAGGAATTGTCCATTGATCTGGATGAAAAAGATTTTTCTGATTATTTGCAAATCATCATGCGGATGCCGGTTCCTTCAAAGACCCACATTGATAGTAGGAAGAATCTTTTGCTTGTAAGGAGGAACCCATGAACCATGGCACCCGCAAACCCGAACCGACAATCCCTTGTCTCCTGTTTCTGGTGGCTCTTCTTGTACCTACGGTTTGGGCCGAGATCCTCTATGTCGACCGTTTTGACGACTCGAGTACCGCCGACGTGTGCGGGCTCTGGACCGCCAACGATTGTGCCCTACGGGCAGCCATCATCCGCGCGAATAACAACGGCGAGGCTGACGAGATCAGGATCGTCATGGAGGGCACCTATCTCCTGACGTTGGATGGCTACGGCGATTCCAGCGGAGACCTGGACATCACCGACGACCTGGTCATCAACGGGTGGAGTCGGGACACGGTGATCATCGACGCATCGGGAATCTCAGGCGGGAATCGGGTTTTTGACATCCATTCTGGGGCCGAGGTTACGATGCGCAATCTCTGGGTCACAGGCGGAGACACAACGCTCGCTTGGGGAATTGGTGCAGGGATCTTCAACTCGGGGGACCTGACCCTCGAAAGAATCTACGTCAGTGGCAACACTGCGTCAACGCACGGCGGCGGAGTATTCAATGATACGAATGCGTGGCTTGGGCTGTACTTGAGCAAAATCTTCGACAACCACGCCGACGGCGCGGGCGGGGGGGTCTTGAACCTGAGTACCATGATTGTGACGGAGAGCGGAATCGACGGCAACACAGCCTGCGGCGACGGCGCCGGGATCTACAACGGAGAGGACGGCGAAATAGTCCTGACCCGATCGAATGTCGTATTCAACGTGGTCTACGATCCCGGAAGCGGTGGCACGGGCGCCCTCGTCGGAGGAGGTCTCTATAACAAAGGCGAGGTGAGGGCCACTAATTGCACCTTTTACGGCAACGAGGCAGAGGACAATGTCGGGGGCGCGATCTTCAACAATGGTGATCTCCATTTGTCCAGCGTCACCCTGGCTGACAACGTCTCCCCGATGGGTTCGGCGATCTACAACAACGTGCACGGGGTAGTCGATGTGGACAATACCCTGGTCGCCGGCACCTGTGCCACAGATGCGACCTGGTTTCGAAGCCACGGAGGCAATCTCGAGAGTCCGGGGGTCAGCTGTGATTTTGACCACGCCACGGATCAGACCGGCGTGACCGACCCAGGCCTCGGCTTTCCGGGCCTCAACGGCGGCTCTACCTGGAGTCTCCCGTTGCTGGCAAACAGCCCGGCTGTCGACATGGGTTGTATTGAGTGTGTGGAAACCGACCAGCGTGGCGCCGCTCGTCCCATCGACGGCGACGGCGACGGCAGTGATGACTGCGACTCTGGAGCGTACGAGTACGACCCGGCGGAGATTTTCCGCGACGGCTTTGAAAGTGGTGACCTCGCCGAAGGGTCGGCGTGGTCATAGGCTCAGACCTGCCCCAGCTCCTTCTCGAGGATGTTGCGGAGATCGGGCGGGATGGTCTGAGGTTTCTGGCTGTCGAGATCGATGAGCACGGTGGTCACTGTGGCGGCGAAGCAGGCGACCCCGTCTCGCCGTCGTCGGATGCGGTAGGCGAAGGTGGCCGAGGTGGTCCCGATCTTTTCCACCGACAGCTCCACCACAGCCACATCGCCATAGGAAAGCGGCGCGGTGAATCCCGAGTCGATGGCCACCGTGGGGAAACCGAGGCGGCGCTTGCGGATCAGATCGGAGTAGGAGATCGATGCAGCGGTGTCGAAAAAGTCTTCGAAAGCCGCGTGACAGAGGTGGAAGTACTGTGGGTAATACACGATGCCGGCGCCGTCGACGTCGTCGAAGCGGATCTTGTGGATCGAGGTGAATGACATGAGCCTATTGTAGGCTCAGATCCGTGGCTCGTTTCGAGGATGCAAAAAAGTAGGGCCAAAGTTCCCAGAAAACCTCCTGGCCGGTTCCCGTCCAGAAGGTCTGGATGGGAACTAGCCGACCGTACTCGACCACGAGGATGTATTCCCGGAATCGAAGCCGTCAGCGAAGATTATGTCGTTGCCAATGACGACGAAGGGGCCGTCGCTCCAGTCGTCCTGCGGGTATTCGGCTCCGTCCCACACACCGATGTACATCAATCCGTTCGTTGACGGCAGGTTGGGCACCGTCCACCACCACGACGTTGCGGTGGTCGGTAGCGGGCCCGCCTGTTGGTGCCATGCGTTCCCGTCGTGGTAGTAGATGTAAATATTGTGCGCCGGGTCGAGGTTGAGCTTGTCCCAGGTGATCGCGAACCCGTCGCCGGGGCTGAAAGTCTCACCCCCGTTCGGGTACGTGAGGTCGATCTCTGCAAATGCCGGCTCAGTACCCGAGAATGCCGCGGTGATCCTCGTTTTCCAGTGGTCTGACTGACCGGCGTACTCGATCGCGCCCCAGAAGTGTTGGGTGTACCAGTCGTAGACCTGGCCGCTGTAGTCTCCCCACCGATTCTTGGAGTTGCCGTCGAGCCTGACATAAGAGTCTTCACCGGCGACGGTGCCCAAGAACGGCCCGGTAGCGTCGGTCGGTTGGTTGACATAGGCCTTGAACAGGCCGCCGACGTAAAGCGTGCTACCCATTGTGTAGCTCATCGAAAGGCCGAGATTGTCGTCTGCTGTCGCGCCCGGGCCGATGGCGATGGCCGGATAGAAGTAGTGCCACAAGGGTTCATCCGACCACAGGACGTGCCCCCACTCGAGGGTGGCGGTATCGACGTTGATCTTCATCGTATAGGGTCCGGAGCGGCTGAGGTCGTTCAGCGGATCGGTGGTCAGGACTGTGAACACCCGCCGCTGAGCGTAGACGGCGTTCATGATCCGGGAGTCCCCTCCGTCGATGTCGGTGGATGTGCCAGGCTGACCCACGTTCTGACCTATCCAGTAATAGGTGTCGGTATTGACGGCCGAGCGGACGAGCGTTGGAGTGGTGGCGCGATCGCCAGTCAGAGTCCATAGACAGACCTGGTTGCCGTCGAAAGGCCAGGAGTTGACGAAGAATGTCTCTTGACCGGTGGCCTCGGAGCTCGGCTGGGCGACCTGGAGGCCGAAAGCGTACCCGCCGCTTGGCCAGGTCAAACCCCAGAATCGTCTCCCCGCCCCGCCGCCGCCGTTGAACATGTCCGGTGTGAGGGACCAAACGATCGAGTACTTGTAGCTGCCGGTCCAGTAGAAGTAGTTTCCGGTCAGGTAGATGCCCCAGAGATCGGAGCCGAGAGACTGGTAATCCCACCACGCGTCGGCGTCGGCCGCATTGCCCGAGTCGTGGTGGAAACGCCATATCCACCAGCTACCGTTTGGGTCACCCGTTTGGGTGATGCATACAAAGCAATAGGACTTCTGGTTGGTATCGTCGACTCCCAGTACGGCCATGATGAATCTGTCGCGATAGACGTCGTAGAGCACCCGAGGATCGAAGAATACGCCGTCCCAGCCCGCAGGTTTGGCGCCATCGAGAAATGCGCTGTAGGGGGCCAGTGTCCTGGTGGCGTTGCCGAGTTTGGAGTAGATGATCCAGTGCGAGTTGACGGCTTCGATGATGTGGTCAGGTCCCACGGCGAGCACCGTATCGGGAGGGAACCAGTTTGTGTCGCCGATACCGTCGAAACCGTAGACGAGATCCCCGGCCCCCCGGCCTGCACCAGAAGAAAAATCCGGTGTTTGCGGTTCGAAGGACATTTCGATGCCGGGTGGGTCTTTGCCCGGATCGACGTGGTTGTTCGAAGGCGCATCTCCCTGTATGTGGGTGAAGGGACCGCCGCCGTAATCCCAAACGGAGGCTGCTGGGACGTCCTTCATGTGCACCACCACCGGGGCCGGACCCTGAATGAAAGCGCTGCGTTCGGCCGGGTGTGGAACCGCTGGGCTCGCCCTCTTGATGTCGGGATCGATCGGCGGTTCAGTTGGCGGCCGGATCGTGACGGTCCTCTTGAGCGGAGGCGACGGCGGTAGGGCTGGATCGTTTGCAAGACTCACCATAGATACAGCCAACGCCAACAAGCTCGCGAGCAGAATCAAAGGTCTCATGTGTCCTCCCCCGTCAATTGCTCCCCGGTTCTCCGTGTGCGCCGTGTCTCTCGGGCTCGTTGTGCGATCCATACAAGACCTCGACCCTCTCGATCCTGACCGGGTCAAGGGGTCCATGCAAGCGTGCCCGCTGCGTCCCTCGGCCTACGACGGGTCGCAGAGCAATGGCCTCGACAACATCGAGACCCTCGATCACCCTGCCGATCACCATCCACCGGCCCGTGCGCTGCGGTATGTCGGTGAGGGCTATGCTCAGTCTGGCCGAAGCGGTGGTGGTCGACAGTGGCTTCAAGCTCACTGACCCGCGGGTCACCGGTTTCGAGCTGAGGCCCTTCTGGTAAACATAGCCCTGTGCCTCGTTGATTTTCTGCCGCGTCTGACCGACAAGAAAGGTCGGATCATGAGTTTCGTGCCACGCTTCGACCCACTCGAGCAGCAGCGGCGTGCAGTGATCGCCTTTGCCGAGCCTGCCGTAGGTTTTCATGAGCTCGTGCTGCAGCACATTCATTGCCTCGCCGTTGTCCTCGATCCACTGCTCGTGCAACCCGAGGGCCTCGGCATCAATCTCGGTTTGCAGTTGAAACGCCTCGAGAGGAGGTCTGCCGGCGGTGACGACCTCGATATGCGGTTTTGTATAGGAGAACGCCATGCCGTCGTAGTAGCCCATCCCCAATGACGACGCCGCTTCGTCAACGAGGTCCGGGTCGAAGACGGGGCCCTCGACGAGCCGCAGCCATCGAGCGATAGTCTGTGGGGCAGCACTGCGATCAATCTCGATGCAGATGGAGCCGAGTTTTGTCTCGAAGACGACATTTGTCCTTCCGTCTCGATCCGCTGAGAAACAGCAACTGGCAAACAGACCAGCAACGAGGTTCAGCGTGAGAGCTACGCCAACAGTTGTAGGACCCAGGTGCGAGCACCAACGATACAACCCAGAGGTAGGCGGGGGCCTCATTTTACAACTAGCTCCTCGATGTTTCGATTATCTCAACTTCAGGAGATTACACTACCACAATACAGATCAGGATGATGACGGCAAATTTCTGTCTTCTTCAACTTTCAGTAGACTCACGCAGCTAACGTGGCTGAACCGGATCCCCACGAGCTCGAACCAGCGGCGATGCGGGCCGGGTCAACCCGTTATCCTGCGGTGTACGACAGTGTTTTGGGGTACGTGCCCGAGGCCTCGTCGGTTCATCCCGGCCTGTGGGGTGTGACCGTGACTCTGAACGAGCATGGGGTCCGCGACAACGGCAATCCACCGCAGCCCGGCCCCTGGGTGGCTGCAGAATAATGCTGGTCAGGGCTTGAGGGTGATCGAACCGGTGTCGTCTGAGGTGACGAAGCCGACCTCAGGGTGGGGTACGTGACGGTATTCGAGGGTCGCGTGCAATTTTTCGGCCCGGTCTGGGGGTACCGAGATGAGCAAACCTCCCGAGGTCTGGGCGTCGGCCAACAGGTCCACTACAAGAGGGTCTACGCCCTGGCTCACCGTCACGGAGCGTTCGCAGTACTTGCGGTTGGCAAAGCTGCCGGCTGGAATCATGCCTGCCATTGCGAGGTCACGCGTACCGGGAATGAGGGGCACGCGGGAGGCCTCGAGCTCGATCACCACCCGCGAAGCCATGGCCAGCTCCAATACGTGGCCCAGGAGGCCGAAGCCGGTGATGTCGGTGCAGGCGTGCACGCCGACCTCCTGCATGGCTTCCGCCGCCGGCCGGTTGAGGGTTGTCATCCAGCCGATCGCTTCGGCCTCAACGTCCGGCGGGGCGAGACCGCCCTTGATGGCAGTCGCCAGCACTCCCGTTCCAAGCGGCTTGGTCAGGATCAGGCGGTCGCCAGGTCGGGCGCCGGCGTTGGTCACGATACGGTCCGGGTGCACGGTGCCGGTCACACTGAGGCCGTACTTGAACTCCGGGTCGTCGACGCTGTGACCGCCGACGAGCAAAGCTCCGGCGTCGGCGACGACACTCTGTCCACCAAGCAACACCTCGCGAAGAACATCCAGACCGAGCTTCTTGCGTGGGAAGCAGACAATGTTCATGGCGGTCAACGGTGTGCCGCCCATGGCGTAGACATCACTCAGGGAGTTGGTGGCGGCGATGCGGCCGAAGGTCCTCGGGTCGTCGACGATCGGCGTAAAGAAGTCTACCGTCTGGATGAGGGCAAGATCCTCCCGAACCCGGATGACGCCGGCGTCGTCTGCGCTTCCCAGGCCGACTAAAAGGTCGGGGTGGGTGATCTCGGGCAAGTCTGCAAGCACGGCCTCCAGGTCCCCCGGAGGGAGCTTGCTCGCTCAACCGGCCGCTGTGACGCCTCTGGTGAGTCTGATGGGCTGGTTTTCTTTCATACTCGGATGATCCTCCCGGCTTCCGACAACCTCTCGATGATCGCATACATATTGGAGACGGTGCCGACGGCGAGCTGATCCGAGATCCCGAAATGGTTCAGGCAGGTGCCACACACCATCACCTCGACGCCGACCTCTTCGAGCTGGCGCAGCTGTGTCAGGACGGGCGAACCCTCCACAGCCAGCCTGACGCCCGCGTTGACGAAAATGGCGTGCGCAACCTTGCCCTTGAACTGACTCAGGGTGTCGAGAAACGCCTCCATCAGGATCGCGCCGAGTTCGTCGTCCCCACGTCCCATTTCTTCGGAGGCGACGAAGACAACCGTGCTCCCGACGGGAAGTGCTTCGCAGACAATCGGGGACGGCCTCTCGGTCGAGGCGTATTTGCTGGGCTCGATCATCAGGTGGCGATCCGTACCGTGGACCGCAACGGAGACCAGGGCCCCCTGGCTCTCGGCAAAACGCTGAACGTTGGTGGCCGAACCCTCGTTGTCGACGATCACCAGCAGCGGCCCATCGGCGTTGGACAGCGCTTCTTTCGTATTGATCACCGGCTGGGGGCAGGCCAGTCCCCGGCAGTCCAACCTCTTGCTGTCAGTCATAGAATTTCCCTGTTCGATTCGGTGGGTTTTCCGCAACCTGGGTTATCAGTCATGGAGAACGATTTTTCGCCTTTCGGGATCGGCCTGGCGGCGGTAGAAAATCGCCATCTTGCCAATCGTGCCGACACATTCGCAGGTCAAGCGATCTTCCAGAGCGCTCGCTACGATTTCTCGCTCGTCGCGTTCCGCGAAAATCTGGACCTTGACCAGTTCGTGAGCGTCCAGCGATGTATCAACAGCGGCTAATACCGAATCCGTCAGACCCTCTTTGCCGATTTGAACTGCGGGCCGAAGGCCGTGGGCTAACCCTCTCAGGTACTTTCTCTGTGAACCGCTGAGCATTCTTCGACTCCTTTCAATCAACGCCATACCGTCGCGTTGTGGCGGGAGATTAACAGAACCGAGATTGAGCGATTCTCATAAACGATCTGCAGCGATCATTCGCTGGAGTCGGCGCAGCACCTTGTTGCTGTAGAATTCCGCCCACGATGAAGATCACCGACATGCTCACCGGTACTGATCCGGTTGTTTCGTTCGAGTTCTTTCCTCCCAAGACCACTGAGGGAACCGAGAAGCTCTACCGCACAATCGAGTCGCTCAAGACCTGTCGCCCGTCATTCGTCTCGATCACATGTGGCGCGGGTGGTGGTACCCAGGGTCGCACTCTGGACCTTGTCGAACGTATTCAATGTGAGCTCGAGTTCGAAACGATGGCCCATGTCACCTGTGTCGGCGTGGCGCGGAAGGCAGTTCGAGAGCAGCTCGTCCGGCTTCGCGGCGCCGGCATTGAGAATGTATTGGCGCTGCGCGGTGACCCTCCGCGCGGAGAATCGTGTTTTCAGAAACCTAAAGATGGTTTTGCACACGCGAACGAGCTGATCCAGTTCATTCGTGATGAAGGTTTCCAGTTCTGCATAGGCGCCGCGTGTTACCCGGAAAAACACCCCGAGTCGCTGAGCTTCGAACGCGACCTCGAGATGACACGCCTGAAGGTTGCGGCGGGCGCGGATTTCCTCATCTCGCAGCTCTTTTTCGACAACGACGAGTTCTTCGCGTTCATACGACGTGCGCGGGGCGCTGGCATTCGAGTGCCGATCCTTCCCGGCATCATGCCGATCACCAACGTGAAACAGGTCGAACGCTTCACGTCGATGTGCGGCGCCCGGGTTCCCCAGGAGCTCCGCCGACGCCTCGAGATCGTCAAGCGGGACCCGGCGGCGGTTGTCGCGAGCGGCGTGCACTGGTCAATCCGGCAGTGCAAGGGGCTTCAGAGGCACGGCATTGCAGGCGTTCACTTCTACACCCTCAATGAATCGTCGGCGACACTCGCCGTGCACGCTGCTCTCGGCTACTGAGAACCATCTCCGGCTACGGCCTCCATCAGCCCGAGGAGTTCTGTGCTGCGGTCGTTGATGAGCTCGCGTGGCATGGCGTACATGCGGCCTACGAAGAGCAGGTACTCGGGACCGGTGAGGCGGTCTTCCCGGACGAAAAGGGGTAGAATCCGCCGCCGACCATGAAGAACGACGAGATCAGCCTCATGACCCGACTCGCCGAGGACGACGAGGGTGCCCTCACCGAACTCGTTCAACGATGGCAGGCGCCCGTACTGGCATTCGTGTGTCGGTACCTCGGATGCGATAAAGACGAGGCGCGCGACGTCGCGCAGGACGTTTTCCTCCGCGTCTGGCGGAACCGCCACCGGTGGCAGCCACGCGGTCGAGTGTCGAGCTGGTTGTTCACAATCGTATGCAACCTGTGTCGCAACCGAAGGCGCGATCTCACACGCCGTCCCACATTGGTTCCTGTAACGGGGACGGCCGCCGTGGCCGCACCGAGCCCAACGGAGAACAATCCCTACGCTCGAGCCGAGGGTAGAGACCTCGAGGTCCGGCTGTGCAAGGCCCTCTCAGACCTCCCCGAGAACCAGCGCGCGGCTCTGCTCTTGAGGCGGTTCGAGGGCCTGAGTTACAACGAAATCGCCCAGGTCCTTGCCCTCTCGCCATCTGCGGTTGACGGCCTCCTGACCAGGGCGCGGAGAACGCTCGAGAAAAAAATCCTGCCGCCACCGCAGGAAAGT
>CAZCEX010000134.1:0-9304 GCA_964497785.1 uncultured Thermoanaerobaculia bacterium
GTGCATCACGCTCGGCAGAGCCGGATTATTCACCCGCTGGGTCACATCTGGTATCCTCTCCAACCAGGTGCTGCCGCTGCCCATGACCGTCGGCACGAAACCGATATCGGGGGGGGAACCATGACCGAAAACGCTGCGCAGGCAACAGAGCCTCTTTGGCTGTCGATGGAGAAAAGAATCGCCGACCTGTCGTCCTCGGATCTCGAGGGAGGCAGCAGAGAATCGACGGTTCAACGACTGGCGGGCACGCTCGATGAAGCAGGCCACAACGTCTCCGGCCATGCCGCCAACATGCTCCAACTGAGAGTAGCTCTCGAGACAAGGGCCGCAGCCGGCAGCCCGTTGCTGACGGACTTCGACGACGCAGTCGCGGCGCTCACTCTCAAAGACCTGGAGAATACCCACACAGCCACAGTCGCCCTGGTGCGTGATGTGGGAGAGACCTGGCCGGCAATCAAGGATCTCGACCGCCGGTCCGGCATCGTGCAGATCGTCGAGCAGAAACGGCTCGACCTCTTGATCGCCGAAGCCAAGGACATGGCCGATGACCTCGGCATTCGTTTCCTTATCGCGAAAGAGATTGCGGTGTCGACGATCATCGATGCCCTCGGCATCTCCGAAGCGAAGTACGACAAGGTCACCGCCACCATCGCGGCGGAAAAGGCAGAGCTCGCCAGAGTCGAAAGCCTGCTCGAAGAGGTTGCCGACAAGAGCGCCGAAGAAAAAGCCAGGCACCTGATCACCAACGACGTAGCCGAAAAGAGCATCGTCGAACTCGCGGGGATCGACCAGAGCGTGATCGACGCTGCAAACGAGGCGATGGCGGAGGAGATCAAGGAGAAGGAGCGGCTGGCCGAAGAGGCGGCAGCGGCAAAGAAGGCGGCCGCCGAAGGACCCTCGCTGGATTCTATACCGTCTGACGAGATGCTCGAGTACATCGAGTCGATCCGCGAGATCATGGAGTTTTCCGAAGACCCCGACGAGATTCGTGCCATGTGCGATCAAAGCAGCATTCCTAAGAGTCTCGTGGACGTCGCCGTGTCGGACGCCGACAAGCTCGACGAGCTCGAAAAGGCTGCCGAGGGCTAGCCCGCATCAAGCAGTATCCCCACAAACCAGGGCGACACCAACCGCAGCGGCATGTTGTTGAACCGCGAAGACGCGAAGTACGCGAAGATAGGACAAAAAGACCTCAAATTAAAACTTTGCGCTCTTTGCGTCTTTGCGTTTCAAATGCTATATGGCTTTTGGGCCGTCTTTCATGATCAACCTGACTCAGGTGTATAGCCTTGGCCCGCATTATTCGCCAGAGTTCGTCACGAGTCTGGCGAGGTAGAAACCAGGGATCATGCTGCAACCCAACAAGATCCTGGGTGGTAAGATGAGGTGTGTTCGAAACGACAGTTGACCGTCATCCAGGTGAACACAGGCACCCTGAGAGGGTGGTGTAACGCTCAATGGCCGACCAAGAAATACGCGGCGCCACTCGAGAGGAACTCACCAAAGAACTCAATGCGTTACGCCGCCGGCTCGCCGAGCTCGAGCACGTCGAGCGGGCCGAGGGCCTACTGCGCACCAGAATGGAAGAGTTGACGGCCCTGCACGCAATAGCTGCTGCCGGCGCCGAGGCGACAAGCCTCGATTCCCTCTTCTCGCTTGCGTTGGAGGTCATCAGTCGAACGTTGGGCTCACACGCGTTCGGGATCGGGCTCGTTGACGAGCAAGCCGGCGTCCTGTGTATCCATCCACTCGCCGTCAAAGCCAACGAACTCCATGGAGAAACCAGCATTCCACTCGGCAAAGGGATTACCGGCCGCGTCGCCGCCTCCGGCCACCCGGCTCGGGTTGATGACACCACAGCCGAGCCAGGCTATATCGAGCTGAACTCCGACATGCGCTCGGAGCTGTGTGTGCCGCTCAAGACCGGGAACCGGGTCATCGGAGTATTCAACGCGGAGAGCCGGACCGTCGGCGCCTTCAGCGAAACTGACGAACGCCTCCTGATGACCTTCGCAGGCCAGTTGGCCACGGCTATCGAAAAGGTGCGACTCTTTGAGGAAGTGGCGAGCCTCGCCGTCACCGACCCTCTCACCGGCCTTTTCAACCGGCGGCATTTTTTCTCGGTAGCGGGCATCGAGTTCCAGCGAGCAAAGCGCCACGGCCGGGATCTGGCTCTGATCATGCTCGATCTGGATTATTTCAAGGTGGTCAACGACAAGTTTGGCCACGCGGCCGGCGACCTGGTCCTGCGCACGGTGGCAACACAGTGTCTGAGCATCGTTCGCGCCACCGACCTCATCTGCCGATTCGGCGGCGAGGAATTCACCGTCCTCCTCCCAGAGACCACCCCTTCAAGCGCTGTTGTGGTCGCAGAAGAGTTGCGCCGGGAAATCGCCCACTTGAGGGTCCGCCATGAGACAGAAGAGATCATGGTGACCGCAAGCATGGGCGTTGCAGGTTTTGATGACGCCTGCGACGACCTCGAACACCTCCTCCGTCGATCCGATCACGCTCTGTACGCCGCAAAGAGGGCCGGTAGAGACTGTGTACGACGTTGGCCGGTCGAAGCCTGACAACCGGGTCATTTTTTGAAAAACTAATTTCTGTCGACAACTATGTGAAACTATTTTTTATGATTTCAGTATGATATCATAGTGAAATCAAGGGAGGTTTCAAATGGTTGCAGAAAAAACGTATCGACCCATCTCAGGCTGGATCCCCCTGATCATCACCATCGCCACGGCCGTCGCTGGGCCCTGGATGATCATCAGAGGTGCGATCGAGCTCGGCGAGCATGGCGGCCTTGTTGGTCTTCTTCAGCTCATCGGCGGCATCCTGATCTTCGTATTCGCCTTCTTGTCGATCTTCGGTTTTCAGGCCATTGCCCCGAATCAGGCACGCGCTTATCTGTTGTTCGGCACCTACAAAGGCTCGACGCGTCAATCGGGTTTTTACTGGGTCAACCCCTTCTTCTCCAAAAAGAAGATCTCTCTGCGGCTGCGTAACTTCGAGACCGGCGCCATTCACACCCCTGAGAAGAAGAGTGCAGAGGGCAAGATCATTCAACATGCCAGTCGAACGGCGGGTAAGCCGTCGAAGGTCAATGACCGCGACGGCAACCCGATTGACATCTCCGCAGTGGTGGTATGGAGAGTGGTCAACACCGCCGAGGCGCTCTTCGAGGTCGACGACTTCGAAGACTTCGTTGCCGTACAGAGCGAAGCCGCCCTCCGCTACCTCGCCAGCCGCCATCCCTACGACAGCGAAGACCACGAGATATCACTTCGGGGCAACCCCAACGAGGTCTGTGACCAGCTCGAAGGCGATATCCAGGAACGCCTGGACACGGCCGGCGTCAAGGTCATCGAAGCACGCATCAGCCATCTCGCCTATTCCCCGGAAATCGCGGCAGCCATGCTTCAGCGCCAACAAGCACAGGCCGTCGTCGCCGCCAGGACGAAGATCGTCGAAGGTGCGGTCGGCATGGTGGACATGGCCCTCAACCAGCTGGCCGAAAAGCATATCGTCGAGCTTGACGGCGAACGCCGGGCGGCCATGGTCTCGAACCTTCTGGTCGTGCTGTGCAGCGATCGCCACACGCAGCCCGTGGTCAACACAGGCTCGCTCTACACATGAGATGAAACCTCGTCTGTGTGAACGATGAGCAAGCGGGACGCTTTTCTCATGCGAGTCGATCCCGAGGTGCTCAAAGCCGTCAGGCGCTGGGCAGACGACGATCTGCGCAGTATCAACGCCCAGATCGAGTTTCTGCTCCGTAAAGCGCTCAGAGACACCGGCCGGCTTCCAGAAAAAGTGGGGCCGAAGAAACCGGCCCGCATAGAGGATTGAAAGTCCAGCGGCTCCAGGACTCGGTCTGTTTTGCGCTCTTTGCGTCTTGGCGTTTCAATTGCCCTCTATCGCCTCCGACCTATCAATCGTGATCAACCTGATTCAACGGCTTACTCTTGAGGAGGGCTATGCGCCCGCCTGGATCACCTCGCAGGCGCGGCCGACCAGCGCCACCGCGTGCTCCTCCTGCAACGCCCCGGTCTCGAGAACAACTCCAGCCAAACTCGGCAGCATCGTGGCAAGGCTGCCCAGTCGATCCAGGTCCTGCACCTCTCGAATGAGCGTCATACCGGCGACGTGGCTTTCGATGGTATAAGGGAGCTGAGCCTGCACCGCAGTCAGCCGGCGCCTCTCGCCCACCACCAGACCGTGGTCCTGCCGCGATGACATGAGCAGCCGCCGCCCTGCCGCGACCGTATAGCATGGCAGCCCGGAGCGGGTCACGAGATCGAGGATGTTTTCCCTGTTGCTCTCCAGGCTCACCACCGCCGCCAACGCTCCAAGGTCAGCGAGGGCGTGCACAGTGGCGTGGTTGGCCACATTGAGACTCACATCCGCAATCACCTGCAGCCCTGCCTGCACAGCAGCTCGTATCACCCCAAGATGACCGGCCACCACGGGCAAACCAATCGCCGCCAGGTGGGGGGACACCGGCGCAGCCGCAGGATGGCGCAGCCATAGGCCCGGAAAGGTCGAGCCTAGCTGCGGCGGGTCTTCCTGCCACAGGTCGAGGCAAGGGTCGTCGAGCCAGACCTGGTGAGCGCCCGCGGCGAACAGACTGCGTGCCATCGGGATATCCGCCGCAACTGCCACCAGGATCGGCAACCAGGACTTCGGTTTTGGATCCGGTAACAACCATCGGGGCGGCCGCGGAACCGGCTGCGCGAGAAGACCTTCCACCAGCTTTCGCCGCAAAGCCTTGAGGGTCGAGGCGGGGGCGAAGACGCCCGCATCGATCTCCAGAGCCCACTGCCCTGGCCGAAAACCGGATCCACCCAGGGCGCCTACCGTTCGTTGCAGCGCCCCGGCATCCAGCGGCTGGTCACGCGCTTCCTCCACCATCGGACCGAGAACCTCGGCGGAGCGGCCGTCGGCCGTCCGCCCGCACAGCTCGAGAGCGTGGCCGAGATGGGCCACCACCGAGATATCAAGGCTGATAGCAGCAGGTTTCGGGGGCGGCACGGCGAAAGAAGCCATGGCCCGCCTGCCCTCCGCGTCGCGCCGTTGGTCGGTATTGCGGTGGAGGGCCAGGTTCTCGGGCAGGCGGGGACCACGACCGGCGATTCGAATGGCACACTGCCATCTGCCGGGTTTGTCCTGACGGGCCCGAGTCACCAGAAATCCGCCTTCAAAGCCGTTGTCGAGCACGAAAACGAAGCCCTGGCCGGCTCGAATCTCCTGGTTACTTGCCAGCTCTGCAGTGGCTCTGGAGCGCGACACTCGAAGCAGCTGGGCATCGGGTTCCGTGTGCCGCCCGCCGGCTGCGATCACTCTGCATTCTTCTCCAAGCTCGCCAGTCATCGGTCCGGTGGTGAACGGGCGGGCAAAGACCTCGCGCAGGCGTCGCTGCCAACCCGTACTGTCCAGGGTGGCGTCCTGCGCCCACGCATCGAGGGCCGCACGATAAGCCTGGCACACGGTGAATACATAGTCGGGGCCTTTGAGTCGGCCCTCGATCTTGAAGCAGCTCACCCCGGCGGCGGCCAACCGCGGAGTGTGGTCGAGCAGGTTGAGGTCGCGCAGGCTGAGTAGCGGACCCTGGCGCTGACCGTCGTCAAAGTCGAAGCGGCAGCACTGCTCGCAAGCGCCACGGTTGGCGCTGCGTCCGGTCGCCAGGGCCGACATCGAGCATTGGCCACTGAAGGCATAACACAACGCTCCGTGCACGAAGCACTCGGCCTCGACGCCGCGGTGGCGAGCAGCCGCTGCACAGCGCTCCAACTCGCCAAAAGACAGCTCGCGGGCGAGAATAATGCGCCGGGCGCCGAGGTCCGCGAGGACCTCGATCTGCTCTGGCGTATGCACCGTCATCTGGGTGGACGCATGGATTTCGAGGTCCGGCAACTCGCGTCGGATCACCCGCCACAGACCCAGGTCCTGCAGGATCACCGCATCCACTCCGGCTGTCGCCACCTCCCCGGCTGTGGCCACCGCCGCCGGCAGTTCGAGATCGCGGAGCAGAGTATTCAGGGTGACGTAGCACCGCAGCCCATGGGCGTGCAGGTAGTCAACGTGGTGGGCAAGGAACTCGAGTTCGAAGTTCTGGGCCCGGGCGCGGGCCGAAAAGCGCCCAAGGCCGAGGTAAACGGCATCGGCCCCACCCGCAACCGCAGCGGGCAGACAATCGGGCGAACCGGCAGGCGCCAGCAGCTCGGGAACGAAACGAGAGGCGTGCACGATTGCAGACTACAGCACACTGCGAATCCGCGAGCCGGTGTTCCGACAAGCGTACAATCAACCTCATGATGCAAATCGGCCAAAGCTACCGAAAGAGCCCACCCGAAGGTGAGTACGATGGCATCATTGTCGGTTCCGGAGTTGGCGGTCTCGCCGCGGCTGCACTGCTCGCCAAACACGCCGGCAAGCGCGTTCTGGTTCTCGAGCGCCATTACATGCCTGGGGGGTTTACTCACGTCTTTCGTCGCCGCGGCTACGAGTGGGATGTGGGTGTGCACTACATCGGCGGCGTCGGCGATCGCAGGTCAGGGACTTTCCGGCTGTTCGATCACATTACCGACGGCTCGCTCAAGTGGGCGCCGATGGGTGATGTCTACGATCGCATCATTCTCGGGGACAACGCCTACGACTACGTCGCCGGCCCCGGCAACTTCGCCAGCAGGATGAAGCAGTACTTCCCCGGCGAGGAAGGGGCGATCGACAGCTACCTGCAGCTGACGAAGGCGGCCAAGAAGTGGACGGGCCTCTTCTTCGCCGAAAAGGCAGTGCCGGGAATGGTATCGGCCCTCGCCGGCGGCCTGATGCGTGCACCGTTCCTGCGGCACGCACGGCGAACGACAAAGGCCGTGCTCGACGAGTTGACCGACAACGTCGAGCTCAAGGGCGTCCTGACCGGTCAGTTCGGCGATTACGGACTGCCGCCGTCCCAGAGCAGCTTCGGCATGCACGCGCTGTTGACCCGGCACTACATGCGTGGCGGCTACTACCCGGTTGGCGGGTCGTCGGTTATGGCTGCGGCCATCGCGCCGCTGATCGAAGCAACCGGCGGGGAGGTCCACTTCCAGGCGGACGTCGACGAGATCCTGATCAGGAACGGCCGGGCTGTCGGTGTACGGATGGTCGACGGCAGGGAGATTACCGCGCCCATCGTGGTGAGTGATGCCGGCGTGCACAACACCTTCCTGAGGCTTCTTCCGGAAGGCGTTTCCCGAAGCGGAAGCATCGGCAAGGCGACTGAAGTCCCCTATTCGGTGGCGCATCTCTGTCTCTACGTCGGCTTCAAACAGACAGCGGACGAGCTGGGGCTGCCGAAGACCAACCTCTGGATCTATCCAGGTCCGGATCACGACGCCAACGTCGAGGCCTTTCTCGCCGACCCGGAGGCGCCGTTGCCGGTGGTCTATGTGTCATTCCCCGCCGCCAAGGACCCGAGCTTTGAGGAAAAACACCCGGGCCGCGCGACGGTCGAGCTGATCACGCTGGCGCCCTACGATCGTTTCGCCCCGTGGGCGGGGACCCAGTGGCGCAAACGAGGCGATGAGTACGAGGCGCTCAAGGCCCGCCTGGCAGATCGCATGTTGGCGGCGCTCGACAAACAGATGCCGGGACTCAGAGACAAGATCGACTACATGGAGGTTTCGACGCCGCTCTCCACGAAACACTTTTCCGGATACGAGCACGGCGAGATCTACGGACTCGACCACTCTCCGGCTCGATTCCTCAACCGGTCGCTCAAGCCGCGCACCGCTATACCCGGGCTCTATCTCACCGGCCAGGACGTGGTGTCGTGCGGCGTCGCCGGTGCGGTGGCGGGGGGCTACCTGGCCGCATCGACGATCCTTGGGAAGAACCTGCTCAAAGCGGCGCAGTAGCACGAGTGTTTGGGGCACGATTCGTTGGTGTGGACTCCACGAAACAATTATACCCAACCCGACGGACGGTCTATTGTCGCCGAGCAGCCGGCCAACGGCCAGGAAGGAGCCCCGTGGCCACACTATCACCGTTACACTCGTGCCGAGAGCGAAATCGGCTACGATTGTCGTCACCGAGCTGATGGAGGCTTCGAATGACCCAGACCCCTGCCGCTGCAGCGGTTACTGCGATCGACAACGAGCACCAAGTCCAGGCTACGCCGACGGGCTGAGCCTCGCGGCTGGAGCTTTCAACAACAGGAGCGAAATCTCGAATGACGAACACGAGATCCGCACATCGACTCGTCCGGAGACCTCCATGACCAACAACGATATTTTGAGGCGTATCCGCTACATCTTCGACTTGAGCGATTCGGAGATGATCTCCGTTTTCGCCGCGGCGGACCACCAGGTCTCGCGGGCCGAGGTCAGCGATCTCTTGAAACGGTTCGACGACCCGGCGTACCAGGAGTGCAGCGATACTTTGCTGGCGATATTTCTCAACGGCTTGATCAACGATCGACGAGGCATGAAGGATGGCCCGCCGCCCGAGCCCGAGAAAGACCTGACCAACAACATCATCTTCAGGAAGATGAAGATTGCCTTGAACTTGAGCGCCGAAGACACGCTCGAATTACTCGCCCTCGCCGACATGCACATCAGCAAACACGAGCTGAGCGCATTCTTCCGGCGTCCGGGCCACAAACACTACCGAGAGTGCAAAGACCAGATGCTCCGCAGTTTCTTCAACGGTCTTCAGATCAAGTATCGCGACCCACCTGGATGAGCGAGCGATGAAGTTTCGCTGGCTTGTTCTGTTCGCTCTTTCGCTGGTGCTCGGGCCGGCGGTATCACCATGGCTCGGGCTATGACGGAGCCCCGCGGCGACGACACGACTGCCACCGAAGGTAGCCCGGCGCAGGTAGTTGAGCCAGCCCAGGACCCGCCGAGTCAGCCTGCTTCGGCAGCAGTATTGACTGCAAAGAGAGATTGGTGATTCTGTTGAATGGTGTTGTCAACGGGGCAATTGACACCTCCTCCTTCCCGCTCAGACACAGTCGCAGAACAGGAGACAGGGCCCGCTCACAGTTGGCTGAGTCGGTTGTTCGGGAAGATCACCGTCAAACACACAAGAACCGCCCCGGAAGCCCCGAGGCCATAGAACACAGGGTCTAGCGGCAGTTGGAGCTTGGCGGCCGTCAAGTAGACCGTCAGGCCACCGCCGCACGTAATGCTCCAGAAGGCCGCTGTGCCGCTGACGCGGGGCCAGAACAGGGCGCCCAGAGTCGGAAAAAACAGTCCGCCAACCATGAACGAGTAGGCGAGGAGAATGGAGTCGATAACTCGTGGCACGTACAGGGCGAACG
>CAZCEX010000135.1:0-9270 GCA_964497785.1 uncultured Thermoanaerobaculia bacterium
CGTTTTCCGTGGGCACATGCGGGCCGGCGAGATTGGAAAAAACCGAAATGGGGAAATTATGTCTGCATTCAGAACACTGATACCCGTATCGTGCGGTGTGCCAAAGCAGAGCCCCTATGGCCCCACAGGCAACGAGGGTCACGGAAATGGCCCACAGGTTCATGTTGAACAGGACGGCCAGGCAAGTGGCAAGGACGACTGCAAGTACTCCGAACCTGACGACCCTCATTGCATACCCTCCCTCTCCCATAGCGAACAACCGTAGTCCTTTACGTTTTCAGGGAGCGGTCGGTTTTATGCGGTATGTATCGCCGGACTCGAATTCGTCAACGAAGGTCGAGATCAAAGGGCCGATATCATGGGTTGATGACAACCGGCGTTCCGATCACCACAGCTCGGTAGAGCTCTCTCATGTCGGGGTCATCGAGCGCGATGCGGGGGTTGGTCACGAGTTCGGGGAGGGGGGCGAGCTGCTCGGCGGAGCACACGGTCGAAGCGGTCAGCAACGGGAGGAGAAAACAGAGTGCACGCGCCGCGATTCGTTTGTTCATTACCGGTATGAGTCGCGAAACCGGCGTGAGTTCCCATTCGGGGTTTCTGGATGGGAACCTGCAAGTCCAGCGTGTACGATGTCCCCCATGAGTGATCAACGTTGGCAGTTCTGGATCGATCGCGGCGGCACCTTCACCGATTGCCTCGGCCTTGCGCCGGGTAGCGGCGAACTCCTCACCGCCAAGGTGCTTTCGTGTGATCGTGCGCCCCTCATCGGCATGCGGCAACTGCTCGGGCTTCCCGACGACGGCGTCATCCCGCCGTGCGACGTTCGCATGGGGACGACGATTGCCACCAACGCTCTGCTCGAGCGCCAAGGGGCCCGCACGGCACTGGTCATCACCCAAGGTTTTCGGGACCTGCTCGCCATCGGCAACCAGACCCGCTCCGACATCTTCGCCCTCGACATCCTCAAGCCCGAGCTGCTGTACGAGCGGGTTCTCGAGACGAAGGCACGCTGTGCTCCGGATGGAAGCACTTTGGCGCCCCCCGACCCGGAAACGCTGCGCCTGCAACTCAGGGAGGCGCATGCCGCCGGCATTCGCAGCCTGGCCGTGGTCATCCTGCACGCCTACCTCGGCGGCGAGCTGGAGTCCGATATCGGTCGCATCGGGCACGAGGTCGGTTTTGACCACGTATCCCTGTCCCACGAGGTCGCCGCCGAAATGGGCCTGGTCGGCCGCGGCGACACCACCGTGGTCGATGCCTACCTCACACCCTTGATCCGCGATTACGTGGCAACCCTGCTCGCGGAGATGCCCGGCAGCACCCTGCGCATCATGCAGTCCTCCGGCGGCCTTACCGACGCCCGGCGTTTTCGCGGCAAGAACGCCGTCCTTTCCGGTCCGGCCGGAGGTGTTGTCGCCTGTGCACACGTCGCCGAAGCCTCTGGCTGCCGACGCGCCATCGGCTTCGACATGGGTGGAACTTCGACGGATGTGTCGGCCTTCAGCGGTACCTTCGAACGCGAGTACGAGACCGAGATCGCAGGCGTTCGCCTTCGTGCACCGATGATGGCGATCCACACGGTCGCCGCCGGAGGCGGCTCGATCTGTCGATACAGCGGCTTCCGTTTCACCGTTGGACCGGAGAGCGCCGGCGCCGACCCGGGGCCTTTGTGCTACGGGCGACCGCAGGCGAAGGAACTCACCATCACCGACATCAACCTGGCTCTTGGTCGGGTGGTCGACGACCTCTTTCCCCTGCCCCTACAACTGGCGCCGGTAGAGGGTGCCCTCGATGCGATCGTCGAAGGGCTCGCCGCCGACGGCGAGGTCTTCGACCACGATCGGGTGGCCGCCGGCTTCTTCGACATCGCCAACAACAACATGGCCGAGGCCATCCGCCAGGTATCCATCGGTCGCGGTCGCGACGTGCGTGACTATGCCCTCGTGGTCTTCGGCGGCGCGGGCGGCCAGCATGCGTGCCCGATGGCCCGCCAGCTCGGCATTCGCACCCTGATCATCGACCCTCTTGCCGGCGTGCTGTCGGCATACGGCATGGGTCTGGCCGACGTCAGCTGGCACGGCGAGAGCGACGGCGGGCGGGTCTCCTTGAGCGAGACCGATGAGCTCGACTTCTCCGCGCTCGACCGGAGCGGCCGCGAAGCGATGAGCATGCAGGGGTTCAGGGACGATCAGATCAGGCTGATCCACCGCGTCGACCTGCGCTACCGCGACACCGAGACTCCGATCACCGTCGATCTCGAAGGGATCGGCGACATGGCCGGGCTGCGCGCCCTCTTCGAGGCCGAGCATGAGGTGCTCTTTGGCTATTTCCGACCGCAGCATGCCGTCGAGATCATGACCCTGCGCGTCGAGGCCGTCGGCAGCCTGCCGGCCCCGCCGCTGGCAACATGGCCAGCATCCGGCCACACACCGTCACCGAGGCGACGAGTCCGCATGTGGACGGGCGCCGGCTTCGAGACTGTCGGCGTCTACCGTCGCGAGGACCTACCGAGCGGCATCAACATGTCCGGACCCTTCCTGGTGCTCGATGCGACGGGCACGATCGCCGTCGATCCCGGTTTTGAACTCGTGGTCGACGATCACGGCCGCCTGCGGCTGACGGACGTCAACCCCACCGTCGCCGACGCTCACGACGACGAGACCAAGGTCGACCCGGTACGGTTGGAGATCTTCAACAACCTCTTCATGTCGATCGCCACCCAGATGGGCAACGCCCTGCGCCGCACCGCCGTGTCGACCAATATCCGCGAACGACTCGACTTTTCGTGCGCGGTCTTCGACGGCGACGGCGGCCTGGTCGCCAACGCCCCGCACATCCCGGTGCACCTCGGCGCCATGGGCGAGTCGGTCAAGGGCGTGCTCGCCAGGCACCCCTCGCCGCCGCCGGGCACCGTCTACGCCGTCAACGACCCGGCCATGGGCGGCTCGCACCTGCCCGACGTCACAGTCGTTACGCCGGTTCACGACGACGATGGACAGGTGTTGTTCTTCACTGCCAGCCGCGGCCACCACGCCGACATCGGCGGCACAACCCCGGGATCGATGCCGCCGTTCTCGAGCACCCTCGAGGAGGAGGGGGTGGTCTTTCGCGGCCTGGAAATCGTCAGCGGCGGCCTTTTTGACGAAGACGCCGTCATGCAACGACTTCTGAGCGCGACCCATCCGGCGCGGGACCCGCGCTCCAACATCAACGATCTACAGGCTCAGGTCGCCGCCTGCAACGCCGGTGCTCGACTCTTGAAACAGCTCGTTGCCGACAGCGGACGGACGACTGTCGCCGCCTACATGGGCCACGTACAGGCCAATGCGGCGGCCGAAGTCACTGCGGCGATATCGCGGCTCGAGGACGGGGAACACCGTTTCGTTGACGCCCTCGACGACTCAACCCCGGTCGCGGTCTGCATCCGCGTCGAGGGCGACCGCATGACCATCGATTTCGAGGGCACTGGCCCCGAGTCCGAAGGCAACCTCAATGCCCCGGCTGCAGTCACTGTGGCGGCAGTCATCTACGTTCTGCGCACCCTGGTCGGCGCTCAGATTCCGCTCAACAGCGGCTGCCTGCAACCGGTGGAAATCCTCGTTCCGCCCAACACCGTCTTGTCACCGGGACCCACCCGGGCGGTCGCAGGCGGCAACGTCGAAACCTCGCAGCGCGTGGTCGACGTATTGCTCGGCGCTCTCGGCAAGGCCGCCGCAAGTCAAGGGACCATGAACAACCTGACCTTCGGCACCGAGACATTCGGCTACTACGAGACCATCGCCGGCGGCGCCGGTGCGACTCCCAACGCCCCCGGCGCCTCGGGGGTGCACACCCACATGACAAATACGCGCATCACCGACCCGGAGGTGCTCGAGGCCCGTTACCCGGTGCGCCTCATCGAGTTCTCGCTGCGCTCGGGATCCGGCGGCGCAGGAATCCACAACGGGGGAGACGGTGTCGTGCGGGAGTTCGAACTCTTGTTACCGATGCGGGTGTCAATACTCAGCGAACGACGATCCCGCGCGCCCTTCGGCATCAACGGCGGCGAAAGCGCCGCTCCCGGCAAGAATCTCCACAATAGGATCGAGATGGCCGGGCGAGTGACATTCGACGCAGCAGCGGGGGACCGGGTTCGCATCGAAACTCCGGGCGGCGGCGGGTGGGGACCGCCCTGAAACCGGCGGTGACTCCCTGGCGGACCACTGTCGACAGGTCGACACATAGGAAGCTGACCCACAACTCGGACTTCAGTAGATCGTGCCCTTGATGGTCGGCAGCTCACCGATGCCCTTGAGGGAGATGACGACGCTCCACTCCTTGACTGGGTAGGTGGTCGACTGTAGATCTCGCCACTGCAGCCGCACTCCCCAGCAGCTCCCTTCGTAACCGAGACCGTAGCGCTGCTGCTGCAGGAGACCTTTTTCGATGTCATACGCGACGTGCAGGTTGACAGTCACGGGGAAGTCCGGCTTGCGCAGCCCGAAGCGGACCTGGGCCTGCGACGAGGTTTTTTCTCCGGTCAGGGCAGAAAAGCCCTCATACCAGGTCAGGCCGGCGTTGAAGGTCGATCGGAAGGTTGATGCGGAGAGCGACGTCGAACGGAGGTCTTTGGACAGGGTGTCGAAGGATGCTCGTGCGTCGAGCGTGGTCCCGACGACCGGCACAATACGCAGGGCCACGCCGAAGGGTCCTTTCTGTGAGGTCGCCCCTTCGGCGCCGTAACTGAGGGGATCCCGGAAAGAGTACTCCTGTATGAGGTCGAGCGAGGCCACCTCACGGGCGCCGAAGGTCTTGTTGGACTTCATGAAGAGCCTGTTCGACAGGGTCACCGCCACCCGATTGACGTCGATGACCGAGTCGACCTCGTCGAACAGGGGGACGTACGCGGCCTCCTCGTTGGGTTCGGGAAGGTAGCGGTAGATGATGCGGGGCTCGATGAGGTGTTTGTAGCGGGTGCCTTTTGCGTTGTTGGTATCGAAGATCTTCGAGAAGGACGGACCGACGATGTCGACGCCGGCCTTGAAGTAGGTTCGGGTAATGGGCTCGTCCTCGAACGCTCGTCTATTCTCGGTATAGCGCGACGAGTACCAGGTCCCGCGCGCCCCCAGGTTCGGTGTGATGGTCAACCACGGCGAACCCGGTAAGGTGTAGGAGACCTGCGGGAACAGGTCGGCCCGCCCGTAGGTATTCTTGAGCTCGCCTCCACGGTCGACATTAAAGACATTGGCGGACGAGACGAGGCTCCAGTAGACCAAAGAGTGCCCGATCCTGTTCGAACGAACCCGGTACTCGACTTCGGGAAGCTGCTGAAGAACAACATCGTTGACGGTGAGAAAGGTGACTCGGCGATCGACCCTCAGGTTGAGGTTGGCGGGGCCTTGAGTTCGGGTCATGAATATCTGAGAGTAGAGTAATCGGCGCGTATTCTGTTGGAAATCCGCCTCGAACTCGCGAAAAAAATCATTGTCGGAGAGCTCATGCAGCTCGGCGAGCATGTGGAAACCGAGCAGGTCCTCCTGCTGATACGTACCGTCGACCTTCCACTGAAGAACGCCGGCGACCGGGTCGCGAATGACGTACGGGTGGAGCTCGCCGTAGGCGCCGGCGACAGGCGCTGCCCGAAACTCGGTGCCGAGTCCGTAGTAGCCCTTTGAGAAATAGTCGAACCGGATGGTCGTATCGTAGCTTTGCCCGAAGGGCACGAATACCTGAGTTCCGAGGTAGAAACCACGCCTGTCGGAGTACCCGATCGCCGGAACAAGAAGTCCCGCCGCACGTTCCATCTTCATCGGCCACAAGAGATAAGGGAGGTAGAGGGTAGGAATACGCTTGACCCGGAAAGCCACCCCCTTGAAGTGACCGTAGCCCTCCTGCTCGATCACGGCCTCCCTGAGATGCAGATCCCACGGCGGCCGGTCCTGCTGTTCGCAGGAGGTGAAGGTGCCGTCTTCGATTCGATAGTGGGTCTCGTCCAACTGCTCTAGTAAAGCGCCGGTGAAGCTGTAGGATGGCGGCGCGCTGCCGGTGACGTTGACGAAAGACCCGATCTTGGTCTTCAGGTTGTAACGCAGCTCGTCCGCGGTGCTTCGCTGCGGTCCTTTGTCCATGATGACCTGACCACGGGCGAGCACATCGCCGGTAGCGCGATTGAGCTCGACCTCGTCACATCGAATCGTGACATCCTGGTAGGTGATGACAACCTCATCACGGGCGTGCCAGATGTCCCCTTCCCACTCTTGGGAGCCCCGCGCCGTGACCGAGATCGCTCCCATCTGAGCACCCACTGATGCCCCCCAGCCGACAATTATCAGCGTGACGGCCAGGGCGCGGGTCCATGAACTCACAGGCGAACTCCGGTCGATCGGTCAGTCAGATCCGCTCGACGATCATCGCGGCCGCTTCGCCTCCACCGATGCAGATGGCGGCACAGCCGTATCGCCCTCCGCGCCGCTCGAGGGCGTTGAGCAACGTCACCATGATCCTTGCTCCCGAAGCACCGATTGGGTGACCGAGGGCAACCGCACCGCCGCTCACGTTGACCTTGTCGACCAGAAGGTCGAGCTCGGTCATCGCTGCCATCACAACCGCCGCAAAGGCTTCGTTGATCTCGAAGAGGTCGATGTCGTCGAGCTCCATTCCCGCACGCTCGAGAACCTTGCGGATGGCGCCGACCGGGGCGGTCGTGAACCACTCCGGCTCCTGGGCGACCGAACACTGGGCGACGATCCGCGCAATGGGCTTGAGACCGAGCTCCGCCGCCCGTGCAGCCGATGCCACCACCAACGCGGCGGCGCCGTCATTGATCTTCGAGGCGTTGGCCGCAGTCACCGAGCCCTCACGGTCGAACGCCGGCCGCAGCTTGGACATCTTGTCGAGGTTGGCTCGCCCCGGCTCCTCATCCTGGTCTACGACGGTCACAGCTCCCCGTCGGCCCGCCACCTCGACCGGTGCGATCTCTGCAGCAAAGGTGCCGTCATCGATCGATGCTATGGCCCGTTCGTAGGACAAACGAGCGAACTCATCCTGGGCCTCGCGAGTGAAACCGTAGTGTTTGACGCACGTCTCCGCGCAGTTGCCCATGTGTTTGTCGCCGTATGGGTCCCACAGGCCGTCGAATACCATGTGGTCGAGAATCTGGCCGGTTCCCATCCGGTAACCGGTCCGCCCCTTGGGCAGAAGGTAGGGCGCTGCAGTCATGTTCTCCATACCGCCGGCGACAGCCAGACCATACTCACCGCAGCGGATGTCGTTCGCCGCGTACATCAGAGCCTTCAGCCCAGAGCCACACACCTTGTGAATCGTGACCGCGCCCGCCTCGTGAGGGATGCCGGCCGCGATGCCCGCCTGGCGGGCCGGCGCCTGGCCCGTGCCCGCCTGGAGCACGTGACCCATGACGACCTGCTCGACCTGGCCTGGTTCGACGCCCCCCCGTTCGAGGGCCGCGGCGATGGCGACCGCTCCCAGCTGAGGGGCCGGCACCGAGGCCAGCGACCCGAGAAAGGATCCAATTGGTGTGCGCGCGCCGGAGACAATGACGATTTCTTCCATGTTTGAGCCTCCCAAAAAGCGCCCGTCGATCAGCAGGCGTTCATCTCAGTCGCCGTCTGCCGCCGGGCATTGCGCCATTGTACTCGGGCTGGTGGTGTCATCGGTTGACCGGTTGTGATGAAAAGTACGGGTTATAGTAGAAGCATGGGTGCAGGAGATCAGAGGCCCTCCGACGCCGAGAGACTGGCGCTGGATGATCTTGTGCGCCAACTGGACGATCCCGACTTCTGCGACCATCACCCTCGGAAGCTCGGTTTGCGGGAAACCAGTGTGCACGTCAATCCGCTGATGCTCGCATCTGCCGAGCACGATTCGCCATACGTACAGGCGTGGAGAAACCACGTGCAACGGTGTCCTGCTTGCCGGCGTTTGTTTGAGTACTTCGAGCTCCTTGATTGAGGGTTTTCGGCCGTTGCTTGTTCGCACTTCGAATCTGATCTGGTCGAAAACCCTCAACCAAGGAGATTGACGCGCTGCGCGCGTCTTTCGTCATGACCTTTTATGAATCACAGATCTTACGCGACAGGGCCTCCGCCAAGACATTCTTCATCATCATAAAAGACACAGAACTGACCGGGCGCGATGCCGGGATCGCCGTCATAGAGATGCACGCGCACCGCATCACCGATCTCCACCCGCGCCGGCCACAGGCGCTCGCCGTGTCGTAGGCGAACCGTCAGGCGGTCTGAGCCGGGAGGGCTGCAGATCCAGTGTGGGTCCGCAACGACAAAATCCCGACGGTGATGATTCTCGAGAGCCAGGCCGTGAACGACGAAAATCCTGTTCTCGGCCACATCCTTGCCCGCGACGTACCACGGTCCTCCCGCCAACCCGAGTCCCCGCCGCTGGCCGATGGTGTGAAACCACACACCGTGATGACTGCCGAGGACCTTTCCGCTGTCCAGCTCTACGATGTCGCCTGGTTGTTCTCCGAGGTGGTGGTGGACGAACTCGTCGAAAGGAATCTGGCCCAGAAAACAGATTCCTTGACTGTCGGGGCGTTCTGCATTCACGAGTCCCCAGCGTCGCGCAAGACAACGAACCTCGTCCTTGCGCAGATCCCCAATCGGAAATATGCACCTCCCGACCTGTTCCTGGGTCAACCGACAGAGGAAGTAGGTCTGGTCCTTGACCGGGTCAACCCCCCGCAGGAGTCTGGTCCGTTCGCCTCGTTGCCCCAGGCGCGCATAGTGGCCCGAGGCGATGCGGTCGAATCCCGGGCCGATACGATCGAGGAAGGCGCCGAACTTGATCATCGAGTTGCAGAGAACATCCGGGCTCGGAGTGCGCCCGGCCCGGAGCTCATCGAGCACGTAGCCGACGACTTGTTCGTGATACGAGTGCTGCAGGGAGACGATCTCGAGCGGAACTCTCACCTCGGAGCACACCTCCCGGACCAGACGAAGATCCTCCTCCCAAGGGCACGAACCGAGAAAAGCGAGTTCGTCCTCGAGCCAGATCTTGAGGTAAAAGGCCCTGACCTCGAGATCCTGACGCTCGGCGAGCAGGCGAAGCGCCACCGCACTGTCGACGCCACCCGAAACCAGGACCGCGACCCGCTGCCTCATTGGCTCAGGATCCACTTCAGAATCACCCGCGATTTTCCTAGGAGGGTGTTGTGCATAGAGGGTGGATGGATTTCGGTGGGTCGTTTGAGGCCATTTTTCGGCGGATTTGCAGGTTCATACTGGTGGTATGGGCCAAGAATACGCCGGAAAATGG
>CAZCEX010000136.1:0-9262 GCA_964497785.1 uncultured Thermoanaerobaculia bacterium
GACGCCATCACCAGGTAAACCAGAATGAGCCCGAGAAGGAAGTTCACCCCCATTTCGGCATCCTCTTCCGCCTGCTCGACGATGCGGTCGTTCCAGCTCCAGGAGTAACCGGCCGGCAGGTTGAAGGCGTTCATCAACCCTTCGATGCTCTCCTTGGCCTCCTGCCAGCTCTCGCCGTCATAGGTGCCGCGCACCGCCACCCGCACCTTGCGGTTTTCCCGCTCGATGGCCTGCGGTCTCTCGATGATCTCGAACTCCGCGAGGTCGCCGAGCAGAACCGAGCGGCCGTCGCGTGCGGTCATCGGAATCTGCTTGAGGTCCTCGAGCCGGGAACGATCCTCCAGGCGCAAGGCCAGCCAGGTAATAATCTCGCGCCCACCGGCATTGAAGCGGTCGAGACGGACACCACCGAGAGTGAAGGCCAGCAGCTGGGTCACATCCTGTGCGCTGAGGCCGAGGTCGGCCGCCCGATCGCGGTCCAGGACCACCCGGATCTCGCGCCGTCCTTCGGTACGCGGCCGCGAGATGTCCTCGACGCCCTCCACAGTCCCCAGCCGCCGGGCGGCCTCGTCGGACAGGTTGTAAAGAATCGAAGCGTCCTGACCGAAGAGCTTGACCGCGAAGTAGGTCTCGGTTCCGCCCTCATCGGCCTCCTCGCGGAAGACGACTCTGACGCCGGGCATCTCGGGCACGCCATCGCGGATGGTGGTCCGCAGCTGCTTGATCTCGTCGTCCGAAAGATCCTCTCGGGTCAAGGTGATGGTTGTTTCTGCGCGATTCTCGGCGTAGTAGGAGTAGACCGACTCAACCTGCAACTCCTCGGATTGAGCTTCGAGGTATGCCTCGACCTGCTCGACCGCCGCTTCGGCCTGCGATTTGTAGCGAAAGTCGTCGAACTCGTACTCCATGAACAGGCGCTTGTTGACGGTGCCCGAGAATACGGCTGTCTCCACCCATCCGGTGAAGAAGGGCAAGAACCCGACGACCAGGCCGAGGACCAAAAGGCCGAAGGTCTTGGCGCGGTGGGCCAGGGTCCAGCCGAGCACCCGCACGTAGCGCTCTTCCAGCCACTCCATCGCACGATTGCGGCCGTTTTTGCGCACTTTGAGCAGGTGAGCGGACATCAGGGGAATCAGGGTCAAGGAGGAGAACAAGGAGCATGCGAGGGCGATGGAGATGGTCAGACCCACCTCCCTGAGCCAGGTGGTCATCTCGGTGCCGGCGCCCACCACCATCGGCAAGAAGACGATCAGTGTGGTCGCCGTGGACGCAGTCACCGCCATCAGCACCTGTTTCGCCCCCTGAAGGGCGGCTTCTTTACGGTCACTTTCGCCGCGCATTCGGCGATCGATGGACTCGAGCACCACGATGGCGTTGTCGACCAGCATGCCCACCGCCAGCATCAGGCCCATCATCGAGAGGATGTTCAGGGTACCGCCCATGAAATACATGACTCCACAGGTTGCGATGATCGAGAACGGGATCGACAGGGCGACGATCACCGTCGAGTCGATTCGACGGAGGAAGAAGTAGAGACTCAGGGTGGCGAGCAGAGCGCCCACGAGGCCGGCCTTCTTGAGGCCGTCAATGCCGTCAGTGATCTCCTGGCCCTGGTCCTGCCACACCCACAGCTGAATACCCTCCAGCAACGGGTCGTTGTTGATCTCCTCTTCCACCACCCGGCTCACGGCCCGCACCACCTCGACGGTATTGGCCGTCGACTCCTTGTAGATATCAATGGCGACGGCGTAGTTGCCGTCCAGGTGGCGGCCGTAGGCGATCGGCGGCTCCTCGTAGGAAATCTCGGCGACCTCGCCGAGACGCAGGCCGCGGACGTCAATCACCAGGTCCTCGAGAGCCTCGATGGAATCGAAGGCGCCAAGGGCGCGCACCGTGTAGCGCAGGCCCCCGGAGTCGGCCCGGCCGAGCACCGAGTTGGCGGACACGCTCTGCAACAGACGAGCTAGGGCACCAACATCGACGCTGTGCTGCTTGACCTTGTCGAGGATCAGGTCGACGTAGAGTTCACGCGGTTCGACGCCACCGAGATCTACCTTGGCGACACCGGCCACCCGCCGAATAGGATTCAAGATGCGCGCCTCGAGCAGCTCATAGTTCTGCGACAGGTCCACGCCCTCGGCGGCGATGCGTCCCTGGACCACCGGGATCGAGTTGGTATTGAACGAGTAGATGAGCACCGGGCCGGTGTCCTCCGGCAACGTGGGCTTCACCTGGTCCATCTTCTCCGAGACCTGCATGCGCACGACGTCGATGTCATGGCCCCAGGAGAACTCGAGGAAGAACTGGGCACCGTCGGCGGTGGTCGTCGAGTTGAGGGTCTTGACTCCCGAAAGGGTTGCCAGGATTTCCTCCACCGGTTTCGTGATCTCCCGTTCGATCTGCTGAGGATGGGAGTTGGGGTACGGAATTTCCACGAAGATGAAAGGCACGTCCAATGCCGGCAGGTAGGCCAGCGGCAGGCGATTGAATGCGATCACCCCGACCAGGAGGATGGAGACCAGGATCATGGCGGTAGTGATCGGGCGGCGTACGGCGAGGCTGGGCAGATTCATCTTCTTGCCCTCAGGACCCGTTTCCGCCGGCCGAACCCAAACGCTCTGCGGCCATGTGAGCCAGGCGCATGGGGCCGCCGGCCGGGACCGAGTCGGCCATCGACGCCGGCCGCCTGTCACCGGCGAGCAGCGAGTAAACCACGGGAATGACGACCAAAGTCAGGCCGGTGGCCACCGCCAGTCCGCCGATGACGGTGATGGCCAGCGGCGCACGCAGCTCGGCGCCCTCGCCGAGGCCGAGGGCCATCGGCATGAGCCCAAAGATGGTGGTCGCCGAGGTCATCAGGATCGGGCGTAAACGATGGAGGCCGGCATTGGTGAGCGCGTCCACCACCCCCATCCCGCCCCGACGTCGTTGGTTGACGGCGTCGACCAGGACGATCGCGTTGTTGACGACGATCCCGGCCAACATCACGGTGCCGATGATGGCCACCACGTTGACCGTATTCCCGGTCACGGCGAGGGCCAATACGACGCCGATGGCGCCCAGGGGCAAGGTGAAGATGATCACGAAGGGGTGCAGGAAGGACTCAAAAAGAGACGCCATCACCAGGTAGACGAGGAAGACCGCCAGGCCCAAGGCCAGGGCCAGGGAGCGGAAGGAGCGATCGAGCTCTTCCTCTTGGCCGGAGAGTACGACGCTGACGCCGACCGGCAAGGCCAGCGATCGCAGACGCTGACGAACATCAGCCGCCACCGCGCCCATATCACGCCCGGAGAGATTGCCACCCACCACAGCGGCCCGTTTCTGGCCGATACGGCGGATCTCGGCTGGACCCTCGGTAATGCGGATCGCGGCCACTGACTTGAGAAAGATGGGGCGACCTTCGACGTGGCCAACGATCAGGTCGTGAATATCCTCGACCGAGGCCTCTCCCTGCTCGATGGCGCGAACCCGAATGTCGATCTCACGGTCGCCTTCGGTGAAGCGGGTCGCCACCTCACCCTGGACCTTGGTCCGCACGGTGCGCGCCACCTCACCCAGCTCGAGGCCGAGGCGGGCCAACTGCTCGCGGTCGAAGCGCACCTGCACCTCCGGATTGCCGAGCTCGGCCGAGGTGCGCAGGTCCACCAGACCAGGGATGTCGACCAGGGCCGCCGCTACGGTGCGCGCAGCATCCTGGAGCTCCTCGACGCTGTCGGAGTAGACCTCCACCTCCACCGGGGTCCGGAAAGAGAAGAAGGCGGCGCGTTCGAAGTCGAAACGCAGGTTCTGATTCTCGGCCAGGCGCGACCGCAGGCGGGCGATCACCGCAGCTTCTTTTTCGGGAGCGCTACCGGGCTTCATCCGAACCTGGATTCGAGCCGTATTCTCGCCTTCGGTACCACTCGCGGCCAGGGACAGACCGGCCCCACCGGCAATGGCGGAAAACGACTCCACGGCCTCTTCGTTTTCGAGGCCTGCTGCCAGTGACATCACCGTGCGGTCGGTGATCTCCAGCGGTGTACCTTCGGGCAGCTGCACCTTGAAGGAGAACTCGCCCTGGGCGAATGGTGGGATCAGGTCCACCCCGAGGCGTGGCACCAGTGCCACCGCTCCAGCGAGTGCTGCCGTGGCGATTACCAATACGAAGAAACGGTGGCGCAGAGCCGCCCGCAGAAGACCAGGGTAGGCCCCGGTCAGGCTGTTCATCCCACGGTCAAAAATCGCAGCCACTGGGCGGGCGGCGATCGCCAAGACGGTCAGGACGCCGCCGAGCAACCAGCGCACTCCTTGCAGGATCAGTGACGGCAGGCCGACGAGCAACACCCTGGCGAACCGGCGCACCCGCCCCCCGCCAGTCGGCGCTGGGGCAACCGCACCTTCCTGGCTGGGGTCCGTCGCGGCCGCCATCATCGGGATCAGTGTCAAAGAGACCGCCAGCGCAGCCAGCAACGAGAAAGAGACGGTGAGCGCCTGGTCGCGAAAAAGCTGGGCGGCGACGCCTTCGAGGAAGACCACCGGCAGGAACACCGCCACCGTGGTCAGGGTGGAGGCGATCACCGCATGACCGACCTCTGAGGCCCCGGCGCTGGCCGCTGAGACCGCATCTTCACCGGCTTCACGACGTTTGACGATGGCCTCCAGGACCACGATCGCCGAGTCGACCAGCATTCCGACCCCCAGGGCCAGACCTCCCAGCGACATGATGTTTAGGGTCGTTCCGGTCCGATACATGAGGAAGAAGGTCGCGACGATCGAAACCGGAATCGAGATCGCGATGATCAGGGTGGTGCGCAGATCACGCAGGAAGAGCAGCAAGACCAGAACCGCCACCAGACCGCCGAGCAGGGCGTTGGACAGGACCTCGCGGATGGAGGCTTCGATGAAGCGGGACTGATCGGTACCGGAGGCGATCGTCACCTCTTGAGGAAGCTCCTCTTTGATGTTCTCGAGGCGCTGGCGTACCGCTCGCGCCACCTTGACCGTATTGGCGTCGCCCTCCTTGTAGATCGCCAACTCCACCGCTTCGTCGCCCTCAAACCGGGTAATGACCTCGCGCTGGCGGTGACTGCGCACCACCTCGGCCACGTCGCCGACGGTGACGTGACGATCCCCCTGGGTGAGGACCACGGTCTCGCGGATGTCGTCGAGGTTTTCGAACTCGTTCGAAGCCCGGACAAGGTACCGCGCCTCGGCCTCGTACAAGGAACCACCGGCTTGATTGAGATTCTCGGCGAGCAAACGGCTGTTGACCTCGTCCACATCGAGGCCGAGCAGGGCCAACCGACCCTCGTCGATACGCACCTGGATCTCTTCTTCATATCCGCCGTAGACCTTGATCGCCGCCACACCTTCGACGGGTTCGAGGTCTTTCTTGATCAGCTCCTCGGCGACATAGCGCAGCTGGTAGAGGCTCTCACCCCCTGAGAGATAGAGCCTCATTACCGGGTCGTTGGCGGGGTCGAAACGCAAGAGCACGGGGCGCCCGGCGGAACGCGGAAAAGTCACGATGTCGAGCTTCTGACGCACGTCGAGGGCCGCAAAGTCCATGTCCCGGCCCCAACCGAACTCGAGGGTGACCTGGGAGATCCCGGGCCGCGACACGGAGGTCAGGCGCTGTACGCCCGCAACGATGCCCACCACCTCCTCGACGGGCCGGGTGATGAGGGCCTCGACCTCGCCGGGGGCCGCACCGGGGAGCTGAGTCTCGACAGTGAGGCTCGGGTACGAGAGGTCTGGCATCAGGTTGAGCGGCAATCGGGTGAAAGCCACGGTGCCGAAGAGCAACAACGCAACTGCGACCATGGATACCGTGACGCGACGTCGAAGTGAAAAGTCTACAATCTTCATCTCGAGTGTCCCCTCCTGCCCTTCCCATCCAGATCATTTCGTTTCACCCCGACTCCGAACAAACCACGCACACGCCACCGCCTGGTAGTCGGAGTGAAACGAAATGAATAAGTAGAACTTTTAGAGTATTTTAACTTTTTGCCCGTCGTCTAATCCGCCTTGGCCGGCGGTGACGACGTTGTCGCCTTCGGTGACGCCGGAGAGGACCTCGACCATGTCGTCCTCCTCGAGGCCGAGCCTGACCGCGCGCTTCACGGCGGTGCCGCCGTCGGCAACGAAAACGTGCGCTGACCGGAGCTCGCGGATGACGGCCTCACGCGGAAGGAGAAGTGCCGCCTCGTGCTGTTCACGGATGATGTCGATGGTCACGAAGGCGCCCGGGCGAACCGCGGCCGGCGGCTGGATCGCCTCCACCGTCACCTTGACGGTTCCGGTCGCAGTGTCCACGACAGGCGCGATCTGATGAATCTGGCCGGCAAAAGTGACCTCCGACCCGGCGGCGAGGGAGATGCGCACCTCATGCCCTACAGAGAGGCTGATCACGTCACGCTCAGGCAGGTAGATGCGGGCCACCAGGGGGTCGAAGTCGGCTACCGAGAAGAGCTCGTCGCCGGGGCGGATATGCTGACCGAGGGTGCAGACCCGCTCGGTCACCCGACCGGAGAATGGCGCCCGAATCACTGTCTTGGCGAGACGCCACTCGGCCTCGGCAACCCCCTGGCTGGCCATCTGATAATCCATCTCGAGCTTGTCGAAGGCCTCGGCCGATATCAGGCCCTGCTCACGGGTGCCCTGCGCTCGTTCGAAAGCCAATCGGGCATTGGTGGCCTTGAGCTCGGCCTTGGAAAGCACGATCTCGGCGTCATCGCGAACGAGAACCGCCAGCACCTGGCCTTGCTTGACCCAATCACCCTCGTCCACCTCGAGCTTGGCAAGGCGCCCCTCCGCCTCAGCCAGGACCTTGACCTGGTCTTCGGGCACGAGGTTGGCAGTGGCCGAGATGTAGGAAGAAATGACGCCGCTCGAAACCTCGGTCACCTCAACCGGGATCGGTGCCTCTTCTTCTTCCTGCCCCTCTTCGGTTTGTGATTCTTCGGCAGCTTCTTGCTCGTCGACGGCTTCCTGCTCGGTCGCTTCGACGGTCGAGTTGATCGACATGTATGCCACCAAAACCGCCGCAAAACCGATCACTGCCGCGATACTGGCCAAACGAACTCTGGAACGCGTTTTCCTGGTCATAGTGCCTCCAACCCCCGTGAACCTCGATGATGCAATCTCATATGCACTCTCAAGGGTATAAACGGACGAAGTGAGTTTTGGTTCACATCGGATTGCTTCAGTCCTCGATCGGGCAGACCAAAAATTCGAGAACGGTCTGTATCCCACCGGACCTTCGACGACGGTGCCGGGAGCAGCACGGTAACGGACATATTCAGCGCCAACCACGGCACTCTGGTCGGCATGGTCCCTTCGGCAGACTGGGCATCCGGCAAGTGGGGCTCGGCTTTGAGCTTCGACGGCATTGACGACCACGTCAACTTCGGCAACGACTCCAGCCTCGATGTCGAGCAGGCGATGACCCTCTCGGCTTGGGTCCGAGTCAGAGAGGGGCGCAGAAAATCATGGCCAGGTTACGCTCCAGGCCGTCGTATCACCGCTCTCGAAGCCATTTTCGAAGATGAGCGGCGGCAGCGGCGCCACCTCACAACAGACGTCGATGGTGCCGTCCGGCAACACAACACGGTTCTCGGTACATGTCATGTCCGGCGGGCAACCCCCGCTGCAGGACGGCGAACCGACAGCGGTCTCGACCCGGATCGTACCCGTGGTGATACCAGACAACCCTTCCAGAGCCGAACCGGGGGCACCCACGAACTCGATCTCGTAGGTAATGTCGAAAAAGGAGTCGACCGCGAAATCGCCACTAGGGAGCTGGGTCAACGTGGTCTGGCCCGGGCTCGGCAGACCGTAATCCGTGCCGAAGGTAAATATCAGCGTGTCGAAGTCCGGGTCTCCGAAGATCGAGCCATGAAGCCGGAACATGTCGGTGAAGAAGGTCTGCACTGGGTCGCCAGGGTTGCGCGGTCCACTGTGCACTTCCCCAGCGATGGAAATCGTCATGATGCGGTTGAAGCCGGCGAGGTCACCGGTGCCGGTCACCACGAAGTCCAGTGCGGCCGAGTAACAGTGGCCGTCACCACCCAGGCTGCCCCCCGGCGCCTCACACACCCCCGGGGGGAGACCCAGGCTGCACAGACCCGTCGCCCCATCGCACAGGAACTGCCCGAGCGGGCCGTCGAACTCGATGGTCGTGCCGACCGGCACGCCGTCGACGATCTCGTAGACCTCGGTCGCGCTCGAGTAGCCGCACCCCTGCGGGGGCATCGTGATCGAACCGGTACCGTCGTCTGGTACGACGCACGTGGTGGTGGGCAGGCTGGCGTCGAAGCTCAGGCGCCACTCAGAACCGGCACGGCACTCACAGTCGGTGACGTAGGTGATTCCGGTCAGGGGATCGAAGTTGGCGCAGATCGGGTTGCAGGAGTCGGTTGGTGCGGGGCACATCACCGGCTCGCACCCCGAGGCGTCGGCGAGGGGCACGCAGTCGATCGCTGGCGCCTCGGTCTGGATCCTGATCGTTCCCGTGGTGGTGCCCGCGAGCCCTTCCAAGGCAGAACCGGGCGCCCCCTGGAACTCGATCTCGTAGGTAATGTCAAAGAAGGAGTCGACGGCGAAGTCACCGCTCGGCAGCTCGGTCAAGGTGGTCTGGCCGGGGCTCGGTAATTCAAAATCGGTGCCGAAGGTGAAAATCAGTACGTCGAAGTCCGGATCACCAAAGATCGCCCCCTGAAGCCGGAACATGTCGTTGGCGAAGGTCTGCACGGGGTCACCCGGGGTGCGAGGTCCGGTGTGAACCTCGCCGGCCACCGGAATTGTCATGATCCGGTTGAAGCCGGCGAGGCTGCCGGTCCCGGTGACCACGAAGTCCAGTGCGGCCGAGTAACAGTGGCCGTCACCACCCAGGCTGCCCCCCGGGGCCTCACACACCCCCGGGGGGAGACCCAGGCTGCATGTCCCCGGCCCGTCGCATATGAACTGCCCGAGAGGGCCGTCGAACTCTATGGTCGTGCCGGAAGGCAATCCATCGATGATTTCGTAGACGTCGGTCGGGCTCGAATAGTCACACCCTACAGGGGGCATCGTAATCGTGCCGGTCCCGTTGTCGGGCACCACGCAGGGCACGGCGAATACCGGGCAAACCGACAGGGTGAGTATTGCGAGAACACACACAAAAGCGTCCAGCCAAGCACCGCGCCGAGATTCAGCCTTATACATCGACGGCCTCCTTTATTCAGGTCTGCCCGTCAATAATAGCGCGAGCCGGCCCAGCCGGTGACCATGGTCGGAAACGGGG
>CAZCEX010000137.1:0-9250 GCA_964497785.1 uncultured Thermoanaerobaculia bacterium
ATGCCATCGGGCCCGGCTTCGAGGATCTGCTGCTCCCCTCTGAAAGGGCCGACCACGGTGTAGTCACATGTGATGTGCGGCATTCTGACCACTCCGTCGAGGAATTTGTCCGGGCTTTTCTCCGTCGAAAATACCCCCTCCTCTGACCTGAGAATGGCCACGAAAGTCTGAAAACCGAGCCTGTTGTTGATTCCATTGATGACGATCTCGGGGAGGCCGTCACCGTCCAGGTCGGCGGTCTTGACGCCCTGAACGTGACCGGAGTTGAGGAAGAGGTTGTGTCCTGGCGTTGAGACATCTGGAAGCCAGGTGCCGACAATCGCCGGGAAGTGGGCCCGGTGCCTCGCCCACCAGATCAGATTGGCGCGCCCGTCACCATCAATGTCTTGAGAAGCCACCCGGACCCGGGCCCACCGGCTGTCGAATTGTGGAAAGGCGCCCGCAAACGCAGAGCCGAGGCTGATCTCACGATAGACCTCACCATCGGCGCTCAGCAGCACAATCTGAGGTCGCATTCCGTCACCCATCGTGAATGGGAAATCGAACCCAAGCGCGACTTGAGGCTGACCCTCACCCAGGAAGTCGGCAATCGCCCAGTTCTGAGGAGGGCGATCGAATGACTTTCGCCACAGGATCTTGTCCGTTTGGGTGCGAGCTACGATGCCCTGGTCATCATAGCCAATGGTGGCGGGCGACCGATCGCGAGCCACCGAAATTGTCCATCCTGCGCCCAATCCGAGCACAACCATGAGGACCACAGCCACGGCGCGACGTCGTGCCCGCGGAGACAAGGCGGCGCGGCGCTTGCGAAACGCCACCAGGGCAGCCCCGGCATCCGGCCACCGATCCGACGGATCTTTTTCCAGCAATCGCCGAATGAAGCGGGCGAGCCACCGCGGGCAATCTGATTGGTGGCGCCTCGGGTCGATCACCTGGCGCCGAAGGTGTTGGTCTGCAACGTCGAAATCCGAGCTGCCGGTGAAGGGCGGAGCGCCCGTCAGCAGTTGATACAGAGTCACTCCCAGGGAGTAGAGATCGCCGGAAGCCGACGGCTGCAGGCCCCTGATCTGCTCTGGTGACATGTAGCGGGGAGTTCCGGGCGTCATCTGGGTGCGGGTGAGCGACCTGCTGTCATCAACCGGGCGGGCGAGCCCGAGGTCGGCCAGGCGGACCGCGCCATCGCCGTCGAGCAGCAGATTGGAGGGTTTGATGTCGCGGTGTACGACGCCCCGATCGTGCATGTGGGCGAGAACATCCAGCACCTGGTCGGCAACCGAGATCACCTCGCTGACCGGAAATGGGCCCTGTTCGAGCCGATCTCTGAGGCTGCCACCCTCGACCCACTCCATGACCACGGCCAGGTGATCCCCCAGGTCCATCAACTCGTAGACGCGCAAGAGGTTTTTGTGGCTCAGGGAACGTCCGAGGTTGACCTCCCGCCTCAGGCGTTCCATACGCACCGGGTCGAGAGGGCCGTCTATGACCTTGATCGCGACCCAATCGTCGAGCTGCTCGTCGTGGGCGAGCCATACCGACGCCTGCCCACCACGACCCAGCGCCCGCGCCAGCTTCCAACGCTCCGGCAGAACGAAGTCCGGCTGCACCTCGTGGGCGCCGCCCGTCGGACTCGAAACCGTCACCGTCCGAGTCGCAGAACCTCGCGATTCCATGGACGAGCATTGTAGCGTCTCGATTCGACAGGCGTACGATCAACCGGTGGGTCGATCGGTGCGCACGGTGTGCACACCGGATTTTCGGAAAACGGCAATAGCCTTTTCAGGGCCTGTCCGGATCGGCCCTCCCGACATCGTCGGCATTCCTTGCCCGCGGGCTCGCGTCGAGGGCGCCAACAACCGCCAGGGCATATCCCTGCGGACCCACGTTGACGGCGTGGGGGTTTACCGTGATGGTCCATTCGCCGGCCGATGCCTCAGGCAGGTAGACGACCTCGACCGTATTGAGCCGATCGGCCTCGCCTCCCACCGCGCTTTCACCATCGACCAGAACGTTGCCGAGAAACAGCCCGTCGGGTCCTTCGAGCTCGAGATCGAGATCGTTGACGATGTTGACGGCGGCGGTCGAGGTGGATGGCGGGTCGGTCCAGACGAGCACGACCTTGAGTGGACCGGCGCCTGTCTGCCGCACCCTTGTGGACTCGGCCTCCGAGCCCGCCTCGAAGGTGGTGGATCGATCGACTACAACGAGCCGGTGGCCATCTCCTTCGAACCACAAAGCGCGGTCGAGTTGAACGAGTCCCCAGCCCTGCTCGCGCGATGGGATCGGGTCGATGACCGAGCAACCGAGGGTGGTGAGATCGACGGCCGACGCCACGAGCACGGCCTTGACGAGCGCCGCCGACGGCTCAAAACCCACCGCCGGCGCCTTGCGGCCGGTCACCTGCCAACCCTCCATGAGGTACTGGCGAACGAGGGCGGCAAGACCGGCGACGGTCGGCGTGGCCATGGACGTCCCCGAGCCCGGGCGTTCGAGGCATTCGCTGGTATCGGCCCTGAAATCGGTCTGCGCAGATATGACCTCGCTGCCGGGAGCCATGAGGTCCGGTTTGATGCGCCCGTCGTGGGCCCAACCCCGCGACGAAAAGTCCACCGGGCAGGAGATGCCGATCTCCGCCCGCCAGATGGCGCCGGCCGAGATGACGTTTTTCCCGGTTGAGGGCGACAGCACGGTGCTCTCACCCGGTCCCCAGTTGCCGGCCGCCGCGACGACAAGCATCTCGGGGTGCTGCCAGACGAAACGGTCGATGTCGGCCGTGCGTTCGGTGTAGCGGTTGAAGGGCTCGAAGTTCTCTTCATCCCCCCACGAGTTGCTGTGGATGCGCGCACCCTGAAGCCACGCCTGCTCGAGCATCGGCCCGAGAGGCCGCATCGGGCATCCGAGACCCGGAAGATCGCCGCAGTCGTCCCTGGCGGCGCCACCGTCCTGGATGACGAGCTTCGCAGCCGGCGCCATACCGTCATTCCCATCAGGCAGCCCCTCACTCCCGAGGTCACCCGCAGCACTACCGGCCGTATGAGTTCCGTGGCCGTTCGAGTCCCAGTCAAATGGCCCGGGGAAGGGCCAGTCTTGATCCCACCAGAAGTCGGTCGCCAGGATCTTGCGGTGGCGTGGGTCGACCTCGACCCCGGTGTCGTCGTTGAGGGCTGGTAGTCCGACCTCGGCATCCGCGAAAAAACAGCTCCCTGGATCGATGCCCGTATCCATCAGGGCGATGATCTGGTTTTCTCCATGCAGCCCGTGATCAAAGACCGGCGTCCATCCTTCGAATCCGGACTGGCATCGCCACGCCGAGCGCCCATTCTGCAAGCGAGCGCCGCCCTGGACATCGGCGAAGACCACCTGTTGATCAAGGTCCTCCAGGACATCGACGAGCATCCCGATCTCGGTCGCATCAATGCGCAGACCGATCTGGGGAACCGGTGACTGAGACACCGTCCACCGTGCCCTCACCCCCCTGTCGACGAGCTTCTTTGTGAGGTCAGAGAGGGCGTCCGACGACGCCAGGCCGATCACCACGGGTAGGGGTCGGTCGTTTTTCCGCAGAGCCACGGCTGTCTGCATTGCCGGTGTCATCGCCTGCGCGAGGGTCCACGGCGTCGACCGGTCGGCGGCAACCTTCACAACCTTGCCGTCCGTCACCTCCAGGCGTTCGCCGTCGGGGAGGAAAGCGACCACGCGCGATGGCTCGAACTCGAGTTCTTTCGGGGTTGATGCCCACCCTGTCGAGCCTCCAACAACCAACCCGCCCAAAAACGCCACCCAGAAACACGATTTGAATTTCATCACACCTCTCCGAGATCTCTTTCGGGCCTAACGCCCCAGAATACCGGTTCTGCTTGAAGGGTCATTCCGAAAACCTCGTGCACGCGCCGCCGGATGCGCCCTGCCAGATCGATCAGATCCGCCGTACGGCCGCCGCCGAGGTGCACGAGGGCGAGGGCGTGGTGATCTGACAGGCCGATCGGACCGTCGCGGTAGCCCCGCTCGAACCCGGAGTGTTCGATGAGCCATGCGGCCGGCAACTTGAACCCGGCACCAGCCTCGAAACGTGGCAGACGATCGCCACCCTCGACACCGGACTCGGCACGGGCAAGACCTGCGGCGTCGACAATCGGGTTGACGAAGAAAGACCCAACGCTGCCCGGAAAATCGTCGCCGAGCACCATGCCTTTGTTTCGCCTCAGCTCGAGGACTACGGCACGCACGTCCGCCGGCGTCGACTGTGCCGCCCGCCCTGAAACCGCCCGCGCGAGCTCCGGGTAACGAATGACCGGTTGCCCCTTCGGCCGCAACCGGAGGTCGATGCCGGTGATGACGAAACGATCGGGCAGGATCCGAAATCGGCTCGTGCGATAACCGAAACCGCATTCCGCAGGCCCGAGCCGGCGATGAACACTACTCGTACGATCGAGCACATGAACCGCGCCGAGAACGTCCGCGATTTCCACCCCGTATGCCCCGACATTCTGAATCGGTGTCGCGCCGACCGTTCCGGGGATCCCGGACAGGCACTCCAGGCCCGCCAGACCGGCCTCAACCGACTCGGCCACGACTTCGTCCCAGTTCGTTCCAGCCGCTGCGGACAGGATGACATCGTCACCGCAATCGACGATTTGCACTCCCGTGGTAGCCATGCGGATCACCAGCCCGCTGACACCCCGATCGGCAACCACAAGATTCGACCCACCACCGAGGATGCGCACAGGGGCCTTATTCTCCCCTGCCCACCGCAATGCTTCTTCAAGCTCTCCTTGGGAATGAACCTCGACGAAGTACTGCGCCGGGCCACCGAGACCGAGCGACGTCCAGTTCGACAGCTGCTCACCGACTCGTGGAGATACCAAGCCCGAACCCGTCACGGCCGTGCACCCTCGATGAACCGGCGCGCCGAAGAGCGTGGGAAAGGCCCCCACCCCGGTACCCGGAGCACGTCACCATCATCGTCCGGCAGGCGAAACCACACACCTTGCAAGACCTCTGAACGAGGGTCGCCGAGAAGGTGGAAGTCCTGCGCCGGGGTATATCCCTGGCCGACCAATGCCACCCGCCGCCCCTCGTCGTCAACGGCGACATCGAGCACGATCACGGTGTGGCCGGGGCTACCGGCCAAGACGAAGAAGTCCCCAGCCTGCACGACCTCGACCGGCCGGCTGTCGAACTTCATCGACAGCGTCCCTGCATATACAAAGAGGTGCTGGAGCCAACCACGAAAGGTCCGGTAGTCCGACTCCCTGGCAGAACCCGCTACCCGGCGCACCCGGTTGCCGTCGACGACGAACCGTTCGCCCCGGGCCCAACTGAGCCAGGTCGACAGGTCACCGCTCGTGAAATGGTAGGCCGCTTCGCCTGCCCTTCCCGAAAACCAGAGGTACTCGGCGTGCAGGCGGATGATGGTGTCGGCGCATTGCTGGAGGTCGCCGCGGCCGAGGTCGAGGGCGAAGACTGCAGCCGCAGGCGCCGCAATCGGCGAACCTCGATAGCTCAGGACCGTCTTGCGATCGAGACGGACCGGAAAAGAGCGCAACCACGCACCGAAGCCGTCCGGATCGAGCTCGACGCGCACAAAGCCGTCGGGGGCCGGGTAACGGCTGTCGAGCGGCGCCACGGGCGGCGCCTCGCCTACCCAGCTCAAAAGCCACTCGAGCTGTGTGACAACGCCCGCGTCCGGCGCCTCCTGGGGGATCGGTTCTCCTGCGCAGGCAACTGTAGCGACACCGCCGATGCTCAGAATCAACCAACCAACGACATAGAAGAAACGAGAACTCCGCACCGCACGATCATACGCGGTTCAACTACACTCGCTGTGTGACATCCCGCGATACATCCCCCGGTCTGGTTCATGCCGCCTTCCACTGCTCCGAGACCCGAGTCTACCGAGTCGTGCAGCGCCTCGTGTGGACGCTCATCACCGGGTCCATCATCCTGATGATCGCCGAGTTTGCCGTCGGCCCGGACAGCCCATGGTACGAACCGCTCGTCCAGGTCGACCGCACCGTCTTGTGGCTGTTCGTCCTCGAGTACGTGCTGCGCGTCGTATCCTACCGACCCCCGGGGCTCGACCTCTTCGACCGGACCCGAAGCGGCCGCCTGCGCTATCACGTAGCGACACGCGTCGCATACTGTCTGCGGCCTCTCATGGTGATCGACCTGGCGACAGTGCTCGCACTGGCGCCACAGCTCCGCGGGCTGCGGGCACTGCGGTTGCTGCGTCTGCTGCGTGTGCCGAAGGTCTTCCGCTACGCCAACCCATTCATGGGCGTCATTGCCTCGCTCAGGGAGAACCGCCTGATGTTCGCCTTCGGTCTCATGCTCCTGGCGGCAACGACCATTCTCGGCGGGCTTTCGATTTACCTCATCGAGGGTCCATTTGCCAGGGGGGCGGGATCGATCGACAGTCTCGGTGATGGGCTATGGTGGGCCCTCGTTACGTTGACCACCGTCGGCTACGGCGACATCACCCCGGTTACCAATCTCGGCCGCGCCGTCGGCGGCGTCTTGATGGTCGCCGGGATGTTCACCCTCGCCTTGTTCGCCGGAATCATCGGCCAGACCCTGCTGCGCGCGGTCCTGGGTATCCGAGAGGAGCAGTTTCGCATGAGCACCTACATCAATCACCTCGTCGTCTGCGGCTATGACCCGGGCGCGCGCATGCTGCTCGACGCCATCCATGACGAAATCGGCAGCGACGGCGCCGCAGTTGTATTGTTCGCAGAAGGCGATCGGCCGCCGGACGTCCCGCCCGAGTTCACCTGGGTCAGCGGCGACCCGACGAAGGAGAGCGAGCTCGACAAGGTCCGCCTGGCCTACGCAGATTCGGTCATCGTCGTCGGCAACCGAGAGGCCCTCCCCCAGCAGGCCGACGCACAAACGATTCTCACGGTATTCACCCTGCGGTCGTTTCTCGAGCGCAGCGGCGACGCCGCCCGCAGATACGAGCCGCTGCATATCGTCGCTGAGATCCTCGACGCGGAAAACGTCGCCCACGCACTGACCGCCGGCGCCGACGAGGTCATCGAGACCACCAAGCTCGGGTTTTCGATGCTCGCCCATGCGACGGTCGCCCCGGGCACCGCCGCCATCATGAGCCGCATGGCAGAAGCTCAGGCCCACAGCCTGTTCGTCGGGCCGATTCCCGACGACATCGAGGTGCCGGCGCCATTCGCACAGGTCGCGCGTGCGGTAAAGACCCGGCACGGGGGCCTCGTCATCGGCATGCGCCGGCCGAATGACGCGAAAAACCTGCTCAACCCACCGGATGACCTCGAGGTCCCTGCGAGCAGCAAGGTTGTCTACATCGCAAACAAGGCCATTTCATCGGATGCGGGCGCAATTCGGGGCGACAAGGTATGACCGTCATTTACGATCGCAGGGACCGCCCCGCCGCCGCACACCGCATGGCCAAATGGGCACGTACAGTGGTGCGGGTTGCCGTGGCCTTGTGGCTGTTGTACCTGGTGGCGGGCGCTCTCTTCACCTTCACACCGATCGGCCAAAGCATCATCGCCCCCCACCCCGAGCGGTGCTCCGTGACCTGGGATCTCGCCTGGACCATCATCCCCGGCATCGCCCACGTCCGTGGTCTGGAGGTGAAACAACACACTCGAGACGTTCTGTGGAGCCTGCACGTGGATCGCGCCACCACCGGCGTTAACCTCTTCGCTCTGCCGTTCAAGACGTTTCATGCGATCCTTCCGCGGGCCACCGGCGTGACGACAACTCTGAAAAAAGCGCCAACCAACCTGCCTCCGCGTGACACGAAGAAGACCGGCTTCCGCCTCCTGTTCCAGGGGATCTCGGCCAAAGACATCCGTTCGGTCGACCTCCATGCCGTGCACATCGACGGCGACGGTTTCACGGTTCGTGGCACTCTCGACACGACGGCGCGCGGGCCATTCGGCATTCCCCGAGCAAAGGTCACTCTCGAAGGCGGGCGCGTTGTCTACGGTGGTCAGTCCGTCGTGACGGATCTCAAGCTTGACGCCAAGGCCCGGATCGAGAAACACAACAAGGACGAGATCCCCGAAACCGGCTTCCTGACGCTCACCTCAGGTCGGGTCGAAGTGGAGGGCGACACCGCCGAGCTGAAATTTCTCGATGCGATCCTGCGGTCGGTCCCCTGGATGAACGTGCACGGCGGTGAGGGTCACGTCCATGGCACGATCGGGCTGGATCACGGCAGTGTGGCACCGGACTCCCACCTCGAGGTGGACACCTCTGCTTTCACCTTTGGCTTTCTGAACTACGTTGCCACCGGTCAAGGCGTTTTGAGCATCGACGGCGTTCCACCGGACGGATCCGGAACCGATACCGACCTGGTATTTGAGCTCACAGATTTCGACGTGCGCTTCACCGACTCCGACACCTCACACCTGAAAGGCAAGGGCCTTCGCGCGGAAGTTGTCGGCCACCTGACCGAGATGCTCGGTCCTGGTGCAGCTGTTGCGGTCACGATTGACCTGCCCGAGTGCGACGTTCCCGATCTCACGGTCTACAACCGGTATCTGAAGGCTGGGGAGGCAGTCGAGATTCTCTCCGGCGCGGGCCGGATCGCTTCACACCTCGAAGCGTCGACGGCGACCAACCAGGGCCACGGCTCCATCGATTTACAGGCACAGGCCGTGCTTCTCAATATCGAAGACCGACCGATCGTATCCGATGTGACCAGCAACTCGGTCTTTGTGGCTCGAGACCTCAAGAAACACCACTTCGCTCTCGACGGCACGAAGATCAGGCTCGACAACGCCAGAGTCGGCACCCCTGAAGAAACTCCTCAGGAAATCGAAGAACAACAGGAGGGGTGGTGGTGCGATCTCGAGATCACGAACGGTGTGCTGCGCTTCGGCAAACCCGTCGAACTCGACCTCGATGCGACTCTGACGGCCCGTGATGCCGCCCCCGCCCTGGCCATGATGGCGAAAACGCAAAAGAGCGAAAAACGGCTCGACAAACTGCTCGGTATCAGGGACATGGCCGGCAGCGCGCGAGTCGTGGTGCGCGACGGCTCGACCGGACTCCTCGACGTCCACGCTGAGGGCGGCCGCGCAGAACTGCTCGGCAATCTCTGCATGAGCCAAGGGAATCGAAGGGGTCTCTTCTACATCCGCTACGGAATCCTGTCGCTGACGACCGAGATCGACGGTGTTCAGGAGAAGAAGCACATGACCGGTCCCCGCAAGTATTTCGTAAAAAAAGCGGCCGACTTTTCGTGCGCCGGGGTGAAACCGAAGCCCGT
>CAZCEX010000138.1:0-9234 GCA_964497785.1 uncultured Thermoanaerobaculia bacterium
CGGAGGCCACATGCACAATGTGAAGGGTGGCAATCCACGGGTACGCCGTTGCGGAGAAGATCGCGTTGCGGGAACGAGGTCCCAGCGCCGAGGAGCAAAGCGAAGCGGCGCGACGAGCTGGGCACAGCCCAGAAGCGGCAGTATACCCGGCCGTCGCGAGCCGGGGTGGCGGGCCGAAGGCCTGCTGGAGTCCGACTCGGTGGCGATGCCCCTGTCCGATTGTTGCCGCTGCCAACTGTCGCTGATTGCTGTCGCGGTTCCCCGTCTCTGTCCCTGCCGCTGTCACCTGACGCCGCCGCTATTCGCTGGACCTTGCCCGTCGCATCGTGTCCCTCCCCGGATCGTATTGCCCCACACCGGCTGCCGGAGTACCATCGGCCGGTGATCTGGCGGGTACTCGGTCTGGCGGCAGTTGCGCTTCTCGGCTACGGCATCGTGGCCGGCGTTGAGCAAGGATCGGCTTGTAAGCCGCAATACCTTTTCCAGGCCGAAGGGCCGGAGGGAGTTGTTTGGGCGAATATCACACTGACCCATCGGCGCGCCACCGAGCCCTACCTGCCGATCGTCATCGGCATCCAGAATACGAGTCGGGACAGTGTCAAGGTCACCCGCGAGAGCCTCTGGCTCAACGATCTTGATGGCCTCGTCTACTCGATGCCTACGGTCAAGGCGCTGCGTGGTGGTTACGACAAGATCCTCGCCGACCAACGTTTGCTGTCGGTGGACGGGATCCCCTGGTTGAACTGGAGACGGGGGCGGCGTTTCGAACCCTCGAATTTCTTTCCCGATATGCGTGCGGTGCGCGGCAATACTACGAAGGACCGGATCACCCTGCGCGGCGGATTCGGCATGGTCGACCTCTTTTACTTCGAACGTCCGCGGGACCTGGCACCCTGTGCGCCGTTCTTTGTTGTTGTTCATCCCGAGGGTTGGCAGACGCCGATACGTTTTTCCGTGTTCATAACATAAGGTGCGCCTGTCGGTGATCCCATGAGGCGAGAGGTAACGGTTGAGCGATAGGACGGACGAAAGAACCGACGAGCGACTCGTCGCTGACAGTCTCGCGGGCGACGAGGCGGCATTTGCCTCCCTCGTCCGTCGCTATCAGCGCCGGCTCACGGCGTTTCTCGCCCAGCTGGTTGGCGATCTTGAGCTCGCGCGCGAATTGACCCAGGAGGCATTCATCAGGGCGTGGTCGGCGCTCGAACGGTACGACCCGACCTATCGGTTTTCGACCTGGCTTTTCCGCATCGGTCACAACCTCGGCATCGACCACCTGCGCCGACGGCGTCTGCAGACCACGCCGCTCACCCGCCAGGACCGGGACGGTGATGAAATCGATGTGGTGCTTCTCGACCGGGACAAGGACCCCCTTGGCCACCTCGAGAACCGGGAGCTGGCAGAGGCGATGCGCACGGCGATACGGGAGCTGCGGCCGGAGTATCGGGAGCTCGTCCTCCTCCGCCACTTCGGTGGCCTGAGCTACCAGGACATCGCAGATCTCAAAGGACTGCCCCTGGGAACCGTCAAGAACAAACTTTTCCGGACCCACTCCGTATTACGAAAGGTGCTGGCGTCCTTTGCAGGAGCGCCGCAAGGGAGGACCCCGTGAATCGGGATTGTAAAGACATTCAGGCGATGGTGGTCGAATACGCGGGAGACCTCAATGCCATTGGAGAAGGTGGTCGTCGCCACCTCGAATACTGTGACGAATGCCGCCGTCGGGCGGCTGACGAGGCGGCTCTTGCACGGATCTTCCGCACGGCGTCGCCGCCGGCCGACACTCATCTGCAGGCCCGGGTTGCTGCGGCCCTGGCCGGTGTGAGCAGACGACGGAGGTGGTTGGCCGCTGTGCCCGCCGCGGCCTCGATGGTATTGATTCTGTTCAGTCTCAGAATGCTCGGGGGAATCCCTGGAGGCGGTGTCGCGACCGAGCTCGCAAGCCGCTCGAGTGGCAGTTGGCTCCTGCTCGTTGACTCCGCGCTGCAAAGTCTTGCAAATCTCGTGACCGTGGCCCGGGTTGTTTCGGAGGTGATGCCGTTGCCCATCGGGCTCGCGGCCGCAACTGCCGGACTCTTGGGCTTGGCAGCCATCACCGCGCTCACGCGCCGTTGGAAACGCCTCCCGGCATGGCTCGTTCGTTCCTGATCCTACTCCTCGCCGGTGTTTCCCTGACGGGGTTCATCCAGGCGCAGGAGGTTCCAGACCGATTGGTTGCCGTGGGGTCCGACCTCGAGGTGGACTCTGAGGTGGCGGGCGACGTGGTGGTATTTGCCGGCGATCTTCTGCTCAGGCCTGGCGCCGTCGTGCACGGCGATGCTGTCGTGATTCTCGGTCGCATCGACCGCAGCCCCGGGGCTACGGTTGATGGCAGAGCCCTCGGTCTTTCTTCGCTGGCGACCCTTGATCTCGGGCCCAGCCCTGAGGGCGGTGGGAGGGGGACGCGCGCGGCCGTGGTGCTCCTCGTGATGGGCGGATGGTTGTTGGCGACGAGCCTCGTCGCGTGGGTGGCGCCGGTGCGGATCCAGGAGGGAGTACGCTTCCTGCGCGGATTGGGGTGGCGGGTTGCCATGCTCGGGGTGTTGGCGACGGCCACGTTCTTCGCCGCCCTGCTGGCAGCTCTCGGCCTCGGGCCGGTCTGGGGCATTCCTCTGTCCGGAGTGCTCGTGGTTCTGTTCGTTGCGGTCAAGGTGGTCGGGTTGGCGGTGATCGGGGCCTACCTCGGAGGCCTCGTCGTGGCCCGGTCTGGCATATCAACCCTCCCCACAACCGTGGATGTATTCGTCGGCGTTTCATTGCTCCTGCTCCTCAGACTGCTGCCATTGGTGGGTGGCTTTGCTTGGTCAGCCCTTTCAATCGTCGCTCTTGGTACGGGGGCGTTCAACGTTGTGTGTATGGCCAAGAGGGTCGGCGATCAGGTCCCTGTCCGGTCGCCCTGAAGCGGCAGGAAGCGATGTGGGGTTGCCGCGTTGCACTGGACGGGTAGAACCCTGATCGCTAGGCTGCTATACTTCCCTTTCGTCCGGGGCACACCGGGACGGGGAGCGTGTGTGTTGATCGATCTACGCGACATCGAAGAAGGTTCTCTCGAGTTCGTCGATGAGTTCGAGATTGCACCCGAACGCCTGGATCCGGACATGGCCGCCGATCCGGTCTTGGTACGGTTGCAGGGGAATGTGGCGCCGATGGGAAACGGGTTCGTCGTCGCAGGCACTCTGCGGGCAGAAGGCAAGCTCTTTTGCTCGAGGTGCCTCATGCCGGTGGTCTGGACTGGCGAAGAAGGATTTTCGGTCGAATTGCGTTACCCGGGCGACGTCGCTGAGGACGAGATGGAGCTGTCCGGCGAAGATATGAATGTCGTCTTCCTCGAAAGCGATCAGCTCGATCTGGCGGAGCTGGCGGCCGAGCAAGTCATACTGAGCCTGCCGATGCGCGTTCTCTGCCAGGATGACTGTGCGGGGCTGTGTCCGACGTGCGGCGCCAATCGCAATCTGAAAAGCGAATGTGGTTGCGAACCAGAGATCGATCCCCGATGGCACGCGCTTCGTGCGCTGCAGGAGAAACCATCCTGACCCGAATTCGGGTTGGGTCATTGATCAGAACGGAGTGAATCATGGCTAATCCCAAGAGTAGGATTTCCAGGAGCCGTCGCGACAAGCGCCGCGCTCATCACGCACTGACCCCGGCCGGTTGGAGTCTGTGCACTGAGTGTTTCGAGCCCAAACCCCCGCACCGTGTATGTCCACACTGTGGTCATTACAAGGGCCGCGAGGTGGTCGTGGCCGAGGAGCTCGACTGAATTTGTCGCCGCACTCGGTGTCTTCCTCAATGAGCCGGTCGCAATTTCCCTATAGCGTGGGTCTGCCCGGTCAGTGCCATCGACATGAGGGTCGGGTAGGCGTGTGACTCGCGGGTCACGCAGTCGAATCGCCGTCGACGCGATGGGTGGAGATGGGGCGCCGCACGTCGTCATCGAGGGCGCCTTGGCCGCTGTCGAAGATTTTGGGCACAGTGTTTTCCTGGTTGGCCCGAGCAAACGCCTGCGCCGAGAGCTCGGACGTTTCCGGTCACTCCCGAAGGGCGTCGATCTGGTTGATGCTCCGGATGTTGTCGGCATGGAGGACTCACCGGCGTCGGTTTTGCGCAGCAAGCACGACTCGTCGTTGTCTGTGTGTGCGCGCCTTGTCCGAGACGGTCACGCCGCCGCGATGGTCACTGCCGGCAATACCGGTGCTGCCTGGGTGACCGCGAAGTCCGTTCTCGGCATGATCGAGGGCGTCGATCGGCCCGCCCTGGCAGTTGTGCTTCCGAAGTTGGAGAAGAAGACTCTGCTCCTCGACGTTGGCGCCAACATCGAGTGTAGACCTCGTCATCTGGCACAGTATGCCGTGATGGGCGCTCTGTACGCCGAGTGCGTTCTTGGTGTCGCCGAACCGACTGTGGGATTGATGTCCATCGGCGAAGAGGAGACAAAGGGCGGTGAGCGGATTCGCGAACCATACCGTGCGTTGTCCTCGACCGGGATCAGCTTCGTTGGTGCGGTCGAAGGGCGTGATGTGTTTGCGGGCGACGTCGACGTGATCGTCACTGACGGTTTCACCGGCAATGTCATCCTCAAGGTCGCGGAGGGACTCGGCGAGATGGTGATCGGGGTCCTGATGGAGGAGGCCAGAAGGTCGCCCGTCTACGGCGCCGGCCTCTTGATGGCCAAAGGCGCCTTTCGGAACCTCAAGAAAAAGGTCGATTACTCGGAGCACGGAGGTGCTCCGCTCCTTGGCGTCAACGGCGCTTGTCTCGTCGGGCATGGGAGGTCTTCGGCTGGGGCGATCCGTAACGCAGTGCGGTTCGCCGCCAGCTATGCCTCGAGCGGTATCATCGACCGCATCGGAGAAAAGGTCCAGGTGTTGCTCGAAATTGGCGGCGTGAGGGGAGACTAAAGTGAACGACTCATTTCGGACGACGGCCCGCATCGCGGGCCTCGATGCTCCTGCGCTTCTGAGTTCCGAGGTGTGTTGATGACAAAAATCGCGGCAGTCTTTCCGGGACAAGGCAGCCAGTCAGTCGGTATGGGAATGGACCTCGCTGATCGGTGGCCGGAGGCAGCTTCGGTGTTCTCGGAGGTCGATCAGAGCCTTGACGCCAGCCTTTCAGATCTGTGTTGGAAAGGGCCGGAGGCAGACCTCCGGCTCACCGAAAACACACAACCAGCGCTGTTGACGCACTCGATCGCCGCGTGGCGTGTGCTTTCGAGCCGGGGATTCACGGTCTCCGGCGTGGCGGGTCACAGCCTTGGTGAGTACTCAGCTGTCGTGGCCTCGGAGGGGCTCGGTCTTGCCGACGCAGCGCGAACGGTACGTCAGCGTGGTCGCCTCATGCAGAAGGCAGTGCCTGTCGGCGAGGGTGCAATGGCCGCGATCCTCGGTCTCGACGACGACACTGTGGTCGACGTCTGTGCCGCAGTGACAGGGGATGGTCGGGGCGAGGTGGTGGCGGCGAACTTCAACTCGCCCGGCCAGGTTGTGATTGCCGGCGCCGCTGGAGCGGTCGAACATGCCATTGCGCAGTGCAAGGAGAACGGCGCGAGACGGACGGTGCTTTTGCCAGTGAGCGCCCCCTTTCACTCGCCACTCATGGCCCCGGCGCGCCGCGGTCTCGAGCCGATCCTGCGTGGTCTCGAATTTTCCACTCTGAACGCACCGCTGTACCGCAATGTCGATGCGGCGCCGGTCGAGGGACCGGAAGAGGTCTGCGATGGCCTTGTGCGACAGGTTGACGCACCGGTTCGATGGTCCGAGACCATTCGTCGAATGGTCAACGACGGATTCGAGGTATTCGTCGAGATCGGCACCGGTTCGGTGCTCGGTGGTCTCGTGCGGCGGGTCCATCGCCCTGCCCGCACCTTTGCTGCGGGAACAGTCGAGGGTGTGGAGAAGGTTCTCGCGGAGCTCGTGGTATGAAGGAGGCAATGATGGGTTCTGAGGGACAGATCGCCCTGGTCACGGGAGCGGCGCGGGGAATCGGGAGCGCCGTCGCGCAGCGGTTGGCTGCTGCGGGAGCGAAGGTAATGTGTGCCGATGTGATGGAGGCCGCGGATACCGTTGCCGCTATCGAGCAGGCCGGGGGAGCGGCTGAGAGCCTGGTATTCGATGTCGCCGATCACGACGCGGCCAGTGTCGCCATCCGGGGGATCCACGATCAGTATGGGCGGCTCGACGTGCTCGTCAACAACGCCGGGATCACCCGCGACATGCTGCTTCTTCGTATGAAGGTCGAGGACTGGCAGAAGGTTTTGAGCATCAATCTGGATGGCGCCTTCAACTGCAGCCAGCCGGCCGCCAAGCTGATGATGCGCCAACGCAGCGGGCGGATCGTCAACATCGCATCTGTCGTCGGATTGATGGGGAATGCCGGACAAGCCAATTACGCGGCCTCCAAGGCCGGTCTCATCGGGTTCACCAAGAGCTTGGCTCGTGAACTCGGCGCCCGGGGAATTACCGTCAACGCGATCGCTCCGGGCTTCATCCAGACGCAGATGACCGACGCTCTGACCGACAGCCAACGCGAAGCGCTCATCAAGAGTCTCGCCATTCGCCGCCTGGGCGTGCCAGAGGATGTTGCCGAGGCGGTAGCGTTCCTGGCGGGCCCAGGGGCGTCGTATATCACCGGGGTGGTACTGAATGTCTCCGGGGGGCTCTACATCTAGGTGGGGCTCTACATCTAGGATTATGAAGAAAAAGGCCGAAGGCAAGGAGCCCCCGAGGCGGTGCTGGTGCCTTTTTCTTCATAATCCTCATCAAGGAAAAAACGGCGGCCGCGCTCGCGCGGCCATCAGAATCACGCAGGCCAGAAGCACCAGTTAAGCTCGGGCACAGGTCCCGTTTGGGCTTTTGGCCTGCGTGATTCTTTCAGGGGCGCCTAAAGACAAGATCCGCCAAATCAACAAAATAAGGCACCAACATCGACTCCCGGCACATCTCGGCCCATTCAGGCGAGATGCCGAAGGAAAGAACGAGCAAGAACCCCATGAGGACTCCGCCGGTCACTCCTGCGAGGACGGCGCCCGCGAGGCGATTCGCCCAGCCGAGCTTCAAGGCCTTGAGAGTGCGATCAATTCCCCAACCGGCTGCCGCAAAAAGAATGACGGCAGCGAGGATCGGGAGCAGGGCGCCGAGTGTGGCGGCGATCCAGGCTTGTGGCACCGAGCCTTCAAGGCGGAGGGCAAGATCGTCACCTATGGCGAATGCCAACCAGAGCCCGACCGCGAGTCCGCCGAGACCGAAAACGAGCTTTACGGCGCCTTTCCAGAATCCGCTCAGACTCACCCCAACCCACACCACGACCAATACCCAGTCGAGGATTGTCATGGCAGCAGACGGACCGTGAGCCGGAGAAAATCGGCTTCGGTGACGATGCCGATCAGGACATCGCCATCGTCGACAACCGGCAGGTGGCGGATTCGTCCCAGGTCCATGCAGCGCTGGGCGTGAGCAAGGGTTTCTTCCTCGGTCAGGGTGACCAGGTCCGTCGCCATCAGCTCGCCGACCTTCATATGGCGGGGCATACAACCTCCGGCCCAAGTGTAGCCGGTTCGTTCGGGGGAGTGTTTTCAGTTTACGCGGTGATTGCGCTCCGTGGAGTTTCCCGAGCCCGAGCCCGTTACCGAGCCCGTTACCGAATTCCGCCCGAACTCCACATGAACCGACGAAGCCCGCCTCTGAGACGACCCGTTGGGCCCGGTAACGGTAACGTCAACGGGCTCGAGCGAGCGAATCGAGAAAGCGCCGAAGATCGTTGTGCATTGTGCCTTGCAGCCGGACTTTGGTGAGAAGTGCAGGTTAGGAGGATTCAACCGCTCGATACAGCGTGTCGCGCAGCACGGGTATGCGACCGGCCTCGCGAATGATCCTTTCGAGGTGCTCCTGCGCCATTCCGGTGCCGGCTGTACCCCCCGCAGCCCGGGTGATGCGCTCATCGACTATCGTGCCGTCGAGGTCGTCGGCGCCGAAGTGGAGGGCAACCTGAGCGGTTTTCTCTCCGAGCATGATCCAGTAGGCCTTGATGTGAGGGATGTTGTCGAGCACGAGCCGAGCGGTGGCGATCGTCTGCAAGTCGAGCCGGCCTCCGGTCGACGGGAGGTGACTGAGGGCGGTATTCTCCGGGTGGAATGCGAGCGGGATGAAGCACTGGAAACCAGAGGTCTCGTCCTGAAGTTCGCGCAATGCGATCAGGTGATCCACTCTGTGCTCAGCCTTCTCGACATGACCGTAGAGCATTGTGCAGTTCGATACGAGCCCGCGTCGGTGAACCTGCTTCGCGACCTCCAACCAACGTGATCCGTCGGTCTTGTGATCGCAGATCTGCTGTCTGACCTCGGGGGCGAAGATCTCCGCGCCGCCACCCGGGCAGGAGTCGAGCCCGGCCTCGACGAGCCTGTCGAGGACCTCCGCGACATCGATCCGGGACAGGGAGGCCAGGAAATCAAGCTCCACCATCGTCAAGGCCTTGAGGTGGACCCAAGGGAATCGTTGCTTCAGGGCACGGAAGAGACTCTCGTAGTAATCGACCTTGAGCTTCGGGTGAAGACCGCTGACGATGTGCAGCTCCGACACCGATTCGTCGATATCGTGTGCCGCCGTCTCGACGGCTTGGTCCACAGTCCAGGTCCATCCCTTGTCCCTCTCACGCCAGGGCACGTAAAAGGCACACAGCTTGCAGGAGGCCGCACAGACGTTGGTCGGGTTCAAATGCCGGTTGATGTTGAAGAAGGTGTGCGTTCCGTGCAGTGCTTCGCGCCGGTAGTTGGCGAGGCGCCCGACACCGAGGAGGTCGTCGGTGGTTGCAACGATGACCGCGTCCTCGCGATCGAGACGAACTCCCGCCGCCACCTTTTTGGCGATCGGCAGGAGGTGCGGATCGATGAACCTGAAGGGCGCCGCCGGGTTGCTCATGAGGGCGTCAGGTGATCTGCAGCGAAGTCAAAAAATCCGCGTTTGTCTTGAACTGGCCAACCTTTTGCAGGAGGAGCTCCATTGCTGGAGCTGGGGACAGGGTCGAGAGCGCTCGTCGCATGAGGTACATTTTTTCCACCTGCTCCTTCGGGTAGAGCTTCTCCTCCTTGCGGGTTCCCGATTGAGGGATGCTGATGCAAGGGAATATTCTCTTCTCGAAGAGCTTGCGGTCGAGCACGAGCTCCATGTTGCCGGTTCCTTTGAACTCCTGGAAGATCACCTCGTC
>CAZCEX010000139.1:0-9205 GCA_964497785.1 uncultured Thermoanaerobaculia bacterium
TGCCGGTGCCGATTTGAAAGGGGATGACAAGCTGCGTCCTGGTCTTGGTGGGCCTCGGCCCACCATCTCTGGCTGCAAGCGTTGAGCGAAGAATCCCTAACCAAGCGGCGGTTTTCTCGTATTTCTCTTTGAAACAGGTCGCGACTACACTGGGCACAGACAACCGAGAGGAGAAACCATGATCATCCCCTACTTCACCGTCGTTCGTCAGAAACAGGTGGCCATCATCGAGGCCTTCGGTCGATATTCGAAGACCGTACAGGCGGGTCCCTGCTTCGTTCTGCCGTGGGAATCGGTGGCCGCCCGCCTGTCCCTCAAGGTCCAGGAGATGCAGGTCGCGGTCGAGACCAAAACACTCGACGACGTCTTCGTCAAGCTGCTCATCGCCGTGCAGTACGCGGTCGTGCCGACGCGCGCCAAGGAGGCCTACTACGAGCTCGCCAACCCCATGCAGCAGATCGAGAGCTACGTCTTCGACGAGGTGCGGTCGACCGTGCCCAACATGAAGCTCGACGAGGTCTTCCGTAACAAAGACAAGATCGCCGACGCGGTCAAGGTCAACCTCAGGGAGACCATGGACCAGTACGGCTACGGGATCATCGGCGCCCTCGTCAACGACATCGACCCCGACGCCCGCGTCAAGGAGGCGATGAACGAGATCAACGCCGCCCAGCGCCTGCGCAAGGCTGCCGAAGAGAAGGGCGAGGCCGAGAAGATCCTCATGGTCAAGAAAGCCGAGGCCGAAGCCGAGTCGGTGACCCTGCAGGGCAAAGGCATCGCCGGCCAGCGCAAGGCCATCGTTGACGGGCTCAGGGAGAGCGTCGAGGAGTTTCAGGAAGGAGTCGCGGGGGTCAATACCGAGGACATCCTGCAGATCATCCTCATCACCCAGTACTTCGACATGCTCAAAGAGGTCGGAGGCGGCAGCGGTTCCAATACGATTCTTCTGCCCCACTCGCCCGGCGGCCTGGCATCGATCATGGACCAGCTGCGCAACGCCGTCATCGTGGGAGAGAAAGCCGGGACCGACTGATCGGGTCTCGTAGGGGCAGGATGCGACGATTATTGAGCCGCATTTCGAAGGCATTCAAGACTGAGGTGACGGTCATCACAGCGCAATCCGCCATGGCAACCGATACTAAGACTCTCCTCCTTCCCCCCTCGAGCCCGCCCCCCGGGCTCACTTTTTTTCTCCCAACGTGCCCTCTCCGGATCCAGCTCCATAACGTCGTTCCTGCCACCAGCGACGCAACCAGAGTGCCAACCGAAGGAGACCGCCAAAGAACGCTACCAGGACGACGGAGCCTACGATGCCCGGGCCACCGGAGACAAAGAGCCCCACGAGGACCGCGATCACCGCACCGGCCAGCAACCGGTTACGGCCGCGCCGCCAGAATCCCAGGAGGAAGGCAGCTACAGCGATCGCAAGGACCTCAACCGTACGCATGAAGGACCTGATCCAACCGGGATAGACCCTGATCGGCAAACGCACGGGCGCATCCTCGACCATCAGGATTCGAGCAACTGCGACCTTCGGGAGAGCCGTCACTCCCTGCGGCAAGGCGATGCGAACCGGCAAGGCGCCGCGTCGTACGGCGCCCTGGCGAGCTTTGAGCTGGCTGAATGCCTGCTCCTCCTGCTTCTTCTGCATCACAACCGTCTCGCTCGATACCGGGGCCGGCGCATAAGCATCCACCGACTGCGCGACCCCTGCCATCCAGCCCATTCCACCACTGCGAGAACGACCGACCGCAGCTGTCTCGGAAACCACGGAGAACGAACTCCTCAGGGCGCGGTAGCGGCGATCCGCCGGCAGGTAGACCGTCCACATCGCTTCGGCAACGGGGATATCGAAACGCGGCAGCGCCGGCGCGGTGCATCGAAAGGCTCGAACTCGCGGGCCCTGACTGAGCATTACCAGAGAGACCGATGCCGTCGTTTCTTCGCCGCCTCGAGGCAGAGGAACGAGCACGGTTTCGTCACTGCGTTTTGGGCGTGCAGGATCACCGTCGACGAGCAACGACCAGATTTCGACCTCTCCTTCGGGAAGCGCGAGCTTGAGGAATTGCTTGCGGTTGTTCTTTACCGCGAGATCGAGCCAGAGGGCCTCGGTCCCATCTTCGAGAATGACGGTGGTGGCATTGAGCCGATCGATGATCGCCGTCAGGACAGCGGCGTCGGCGTGCTCGGTCACTGCCACGTCCACCGGACCGGGCACACCCGAGTACTTGCAGGCCACGACCGCGTTGCCGCCGTAGGCCCGAACGTCCGCCGGGATCTCGGACGGGTCGGCGGGAAGAACGCCGTCGCCGAGACTCAGGTCGACCTCCGCGCCCTCTGCCGATACAGCTACGAAGCCGGCTTCCCGCTCGACGACGAGCGGTTCGAAGCGGGGGACCTTCGCCAGGCCGGACTCGGGGTCGTAGGTTCCTTCGAAGCTGACGACCACGCGAGCGTCACCCTCCACCGGTGTCGCGAGGGCAACGTGCAGCACACGCGAATCATCACGCCGCAAAACTTTCCAGGACTCGAGGCCAGGGGCGCCGACATCGAAGACCTCGACGCCGTCCGGTATGACGAGGTCGAAGTGACCTACTCCGGCGACCCGGACCCGGTAGTCGAGGATGAGAAGCCCACCGAGGGCGCCCTCACCGACGTCGAGCAACTCGTACGCCATCACATGCACTCGCGGCTCGCGCTCGACTTCTTCACCGCCTGTCTCGACATCTCGGGTGAAGGGGCGCCGCCATGCCAGGGTCGCGGTCCCACCGTCGAGAGCCAACCGGATCAACCTACCGCCAGCGCCGACGACGAGCCCCGACTCGGCATCGAGCTCATCGATTCCTTCACCAGCCACCACCTCGAGCACGTTGAGCGGCGCATCCGGCAAAGCCACGGCCAACCGGTTTTCGCCGGGGTTGTCCGGCGCCGAGACGGCCAACGAGACCCGCATCGTATACCTGGCCGGGCCCATGACCACCGCCTCCACTCCGGACCCTGTCCGGGCGAGCACGGCGCCCCCACCGTCGAAGTCCACCACCGCATTTGCCTGCTCCCACAGCGGCACGCGAACCCAACCCTCCTTGAGAACCTCGAGCACGACCGTTCCCTCGAGCTGAAGAACCCCCGGCTCGAGTCGGCCCCGATACTCAGCCGATCGGAGAAAGGCGTCCCGCGGCGGCACCAACACCGGCAGCGGCGGCGGCGCTGCCGCCTCGACGAGCTGTTTAAAATCTGCCCACGAGAGCTCGACCTCGGTATCGGGCAGGTCGGGGAGCACCACTTCCTGCGCAACGCCCACGATCGCGATCATCACCAGCACAGCGGAGAGTGCGACGCGCATCTCAGAACCCCTCTTCGATCGCCGCCTCACGGCTCCTGAACCACCTCACCAGCCACACCACCGCAGCCGCAATCAGAATGCCGACGGCGAATGCCGTGCGGTGACCGGGTGCGAGGAAAAAAACGACCAGCAGCAGGATCACAGCACATGCGATACACAGACGCGGCCGTCCGATTTGAACGACCGGCGCCAGGCCACCGATCAGTGCGAGAGCGAAGGCCAGAAACAGCGTTCCGCCCGGCCCGAGGTGCGGCATATGCCAGCTTGCCGGCACCGACAGCATGCGCACGGACGGCGCCTCCCCGGCCACCACCAGGCGACCGGAAAAAACGAGGCCAAGACCATGTTCGGGGATAACAACCCGAACCGGCAAGACGCCGCGGGCGCGCCCCCCGGCTACCAGCTTGCCAGGCGCATCGTACATCGCCACGTTGGACTGTACGACCTGAGACAAAAAATCTTCATCGAGTTCCTGCGCCTCACCTTCTGTCAGGCCGCTATCTGCCTTGTCCTCGTCGGCCACCCGGCGGGCGCGCTCCTCCGCCGGGCTCTCATTCGCCCCGTAAACCCTGCCGTCGACGACCAGCATGCGATTCGCCTCACGATCCGGCTCGAGTTCCCCCCTGAATGAGAGATAGCGACGGTGGCGAGGCAGGTGCAGGCGCCACTGCATATCGAGCACATCGACGTCGAGAATCGGCGCGGTGAAGACCGGACGGGCCACCAGAAGACCCATTCCATCCTCCTCGAACCAGGTCACTTCGATTTCGAACGGCCTGAGCTCGGCACTCTGGCCGAGCGCTGTCTTTTCGAGCGGGACAAGCACCGCCCCGTCGTCGCGGCGGGAAGCCTTCACCGGCCGCCCATCTCGAAATGCCCCCCACAGTGTCGAACCTTCCGGAAGTGTGACCGCCAGAAACTGCTTGCGGTTGTTCTTGACCTGGTAGCGAGCCGAGCTCAAACGACGTCCCTGGTTGTTGACGAAGGTCCCCAGACGGGCGCGTTCGACGATGGTGCGCTTGACGATGAGGTCCTCGTGCTTGACGACCTGCAGGCCGACCACAACGGGGTGACGAAGGTACTTGAAGAGGTAGATCACGTCCGATCCCGCGCGAGCTGCCAGGGCCGGAGGCATCTCCGATGGATCGACCGCCGCCGCGTTCGACATCTCGCCCTGAGGGGTGATCTCGACATTGGTGGCCGCCGCCACGGCCACGTAGCCGCGTTCTCGGCGCACATCTTCGACCACGATGTCCGGGAGTTCGACTGTGGCGTTGGCGCCACCGAGAGCCACCTCGAACTCGAGGTCAAAAGCGTAGCTTCCTTCAGCGGGGAAACCGAGCGAGACGGAGAGACCTCGGCGACCGTCGGCCTCATCGCCCGATGTCCAGCCCTCGATACCCTGTCCTGTGACATCGATGATCGTGATATCGGCCGGCACCTCGAGCGCGAACGAACGCACACCCTGTCCGTGAATGGTGAAACCGACGTGCGTCGAGCCCCTGAGCGTGCCTTCGCCGACCGAAAGGATCGTCGCCACATCGGCAAACACCGTCGACTCCCGAGCGTCCGTCGGCGTCTTCCGGAACCAGCTGACCGTAGCGCCACCACCTCGCGTGAGCGCTGCGCGGAGACGGGTCTTGCCGTCAGTCGTCGCAGACAGGCTGCGGGTCACACCGCCGTCGGTCTCGATGACCCTCTCCACGCCCGGCACCTCGATATCGAGCGAAACAACCGGGGCGGGTGGAAACCGCAATGCGGCCGTCCACCTGTCGCGAATACGAACCACCGGCACAAGAGCCTCGATCGAAAAGGAGTGTCGACCAGCGCCCTTCAGAGCTACACAGTCGTACCCGTCCTTCTGAAAGAGCCGCGCCGGAGAGCCGTCCATGCGCGCCGACTCGAGGGCGAGATCGGCCGGAACAACCCTGACCTCGACCCACCGATCCGGCTCGAGCACCTGCACGCTGAAGGTCATCGTCACCCGAAGCCGCTCCTCATCCGCGTCGGTGGTGGCGACGATGAGGCACTCGGAGAAGGCATGATCAACCGGCGGCGGGGGAACCGGCGTCGGTGTAGGAACCGCCCTCAGGTCATCGAGAAGGCTCTTGAAGTCCGTCCACGGCACGACCACGCCCGTATCGGGAAGCTCCGGCAGGTCGCCACCGCCCTCCTGGGCCGCCGCGCCCAATCCCACCAGCCCCACCAACAGAACGAAGCAGAGCACTCGCCACGGTCGTAACGTCATTGCGATCCTCCAGGAAATGCCTGAACCCATGATGAACCATCCTTCGCTTCAGAGCCAGCGGAAGCCGTCGTCGTGACCCCACAGAACCTGAGACACGCAGCGATCGGTAGTCGAAACCGGCGATTTCTCGGTTGGGTTCTGATTTCGGTTGTAGCGTAAGATTGCTTCGAGGTGTGAGCCATGTCTGACAATCTCGGTATCGTCGTTTTCACCGCTCAAGGGGAGCCCGAGGAGCAGCAGGTGCGCTCCTTCCTGGCGGCTCACGGAGTGACCACATGGGTGCGTGGCGAGGCACTCAGAAAGACCCACGCTCTGACCCTCGACGGCATCGGCCAGGTCGAGATCCTGGTATCAGCCGAAGACGAAATCGAGGCGCGGCGATTGCTTGAAGAAGCCGACCGTGGCGCCTTCGCACTCGACGAAAATTCCGTGACCGATTGACCCTAGGAGTGTGTAGTGCATAGAGGGTGGATGGATTTCGGTGGGGCGTTTGAGGCCATTTTCCGGCCCCTCGGTCGCACGCCCTAAAGGACGTGCCTACACCTATATCTGATTCTAAAAATGTAGGCGGGTGCTTCAGCGCCCGCGACCACAACGGAACTCGAGCTGGTCGCGCTCCACCTGAGCGAAGGGGATAGGTATGAACCAGAATATATGTCCCGCCAGGGTGACGATGGGGCACGCAGAATCAAAGATCAACCTCGAGGAGGTCGGGAAACCGGTTTGAGGGCATCGGCCGGCTGTCAAGCAGCGAGATCCAGCCGGGACCGAAAGCGGCGCAGCGGTCGCATTGACCGATTTCAGCGCGCTGGTCGGCGCCCCATATTTGGATCTGAGCAGCGACGTCGACCGCGGCACGGTCTTGATCTACAACGGCCTGGTCACCCAGTTTTTTGACGGCTTCGAGTCTGGCGACAGCTCCGCTTGGTCGGCCACCGTGCCCTGACCCGCATTATTCGCCGGGGTTCGTCGCGAACTCAGACGATCTCGACCTTTTCGAAGAATTGGATGCCGAGGTTCTCGAGTTCCTCGAGCGCCGGCTCGTAGAAATCGGCCATCACGGGCACGATGACGCCGGGCTGGGTGAAGCGTCCTTCGAGGATGAAACGCACGCCGACCGCGGCGGGCAAGCCGACGGTGCGATTCATGCTCGAATCGCCGCCGGGGATGCCAAAGTCGATCATGGTCGAGGTGATGTTTTCGGTCTTGTCGGGGAACTCGGCGACGAAGGTGTGCTGCAAGACGAGCATGTCACGCTCACCTTCGTTGTACGACATCTTGTCGAGCATGCGCTCGGTGAGGATGTCGACAGGAGCTTCGGGGCCCTCGGGCAGCGGATCGCTGCCGAACAGACCGAGCCACTGCATGTTGGCGATCTCGAAACCGTTCGGGTCGATGCCGAGGAATGCCGCGGCATCGGCTTTGACATCAGTCGAACCCGGTTTGCCGATCAGGAAGGCCGTCAGCTCGCCGAAGGTCGTGCCGTTGAAACCCTTGAGGGCCTCGGTGCCGAGGTAACCGAGCTCGTTGACCCGGATCATCGAGGCACACCAGCCGGGGTTGCGCAGCGTGCCGCGGAACATCACGTCGCGGGGGTTGATTCCGTATGGCTCGGTGTAGGGCATGCTGTCCCGGTTCGGGTAACCCTCGAGGTCCGTCAACTTGCCTTCGAGTTCGACCTGTACAGGCCACACCTGGTTAAAGAGCTCTTCACCCGGGAAATCCTTGACGACACCATCACGCTTGAAGCGGGACTCGTTGCGCCCGGCAAGCAGCACGCCGCGTGGACTCCAGGAGAACTTGTAGCCGTAGGGGTTGTCGTTGGCCTCGGGCGCGGGCAGACCGCCGCAGTAAGACTGAAAGGTGGTGATCTCGCCGCCTTCGGCCTGCACACGGTGGATGACCTTCATCGCCGTCATGTGGTCGATGCCGGGATCGACGCCGATTTCGTTGAGCAGGATGATCCCCTTCTCCTTGGCCTCTGCATCGAGGGCCTGCATCTCTTCTTTGACATAGGAGGTGGTCACCATGTGCTTGCCGGTGTTCAGACAGGCTCTGGCAACGTCCGGGTGGTACTGCCAGGGCAGCAGGCTCACCGCAACGTCGTGCGCGGCGATGATGCCCTCCAGCTCGTCACCCTGCTTCGAGATGTCAAAAGCCATCGGAGTGCCCTTTGGGTGGCCGTCGATGATGTCCTCGGCCTTGCTCACCGTACGGCTGGCGACAGTGACCTCGAACCCGTGGTCGAGCAGGTAGCGAACATGGGCGCGAGCTACCAGGCCGGCCCCAAAAACAACAACTTTTTTCATTTCAAATCTCCCGTTCTCGATCTTGGTCTTCGGTACTCGTCAGTGTGTACCGGATGTCTCAGATTTCTTTTTTGGGTGCAGTCAGCGACCGAGGGTCGCGACCATCACTGCTTTGATGGTGTGGAGCCTGTTCTCCGCCTGGTCGAAGGCCCGGCTTTGCGGACCTTCGAACACCGCGTCTTCGACTTCGCAAATGTCCGGATATTGCTGACCCACTTCGGTCTCGAGGTTGTGAAATGCCGGAAGGCAGTGGAGGAAAATCGCCCCGCGCCGCCCAGTCATCTCCATGACCTCTGTGGTGACCTTGTAGGGCTTCAGGACGGCAATGCGCTCGGCTATTTTTGTCTCCTCACCCATCGAGGCCCAGACGTCGGTGTAGATGGCATGAGCGCCCTCGACCCCTGCCTGCACATCTGCCGTGACATGAACCCGTCCGCCTGTGGCTTCCGCTATCCCCCGGACGGTCTTGACCAACTCCGCATCGGGGTGGAGACTCGCCGGGGCGACGATGCGCACATCCATGCCCAACTTGGCGCAGCCGACCATGAGGGAGTTGGCCATGTTGTTGCGGCCATCACCCAGGTACGCCATAGACAGACCCTCGAGGCGGCCGAACTCTTCTCGCACGGTCAAGACGTCTGCCAGAATCTGGGTCGGGTGCCACTCGTCCGTGAGCCCGTTCCACACCGGTACGCCGGCGTACTCGGCCAACGTCTCGACGGTCTTATGCTCGAAGCCGCGAAATTCGATGCCGTCAAACATACGCCCGAGCACCCGGGCGGTGTCGGCCACGGTCTCTTTTTTTCCGAGCTGAATATCGCCCTTGCCGAGATACTCGGGATGGGCGCCTTCGTCGATACAGGCGACGGTGAAGGCGCACCGAGTCCGGGTCGATGGCTTCTCGAAAATCAGAGCGATGCTCTTGCCGTCGAGAGCGCGACCGCGGACGTCGGCTCGTTTATTCGCTTTCAGCGTTGCCGAAAGCGTCAGGAGGTCTCGAATCTCCTGGGGGGAGAAGTCGAGAAGTTTGAGGAAATGACGTCCACGAAGGTTACCGGCCATGATCGCCTCCAACTCGAAGATCGGCGGACTGAATGATCCTTCAGTGCCGTCGCGCATGGTACCCGCCGGCATCGTCTTTGCCAACCCGTATTTCGCGAATTCTTCGCCCTACAGCGAAAGCCCGCACCGGCGGGGCGTGCGGGGCACAACATTGTGCCTGTACAGCCTCGCGGTACCCGGTAGCCCCGAGCACAATGTTGATGCCGGGCTCCCCCCGGGAGCGCGTTGCGGTCGTGGTGTTCA